>NZ_JBIWAM010000011.1:0-197468 GCF_044760065.1 Pseudomonas sp. NPDC098740
GATACCGGCAAAATCGTTCCAAGCCGCATCACCGGTACCAAAGCACGTTATCAGCGTCAGCTGGCCACCGCTATCAAGCGCGCCCGCTTCCTGGCCCTGCTGGCCTACACCGACAGCCACGGCCGCTGAGACCGGGCAGTCGACACGTAGCAAAGGATTGAAAGCATGCGTGCCATAGCTGAGTTCATCATGCGCGGCCGTATGCAGGCCACTCTCGTAGTGGCCGGATGCGCAACATTGCCGCTGTTGTATTGGTTGGGTGCTGCCGCGGGTTGCCTTGTGCTCCTGCGGCGCGGATTGAAGGACGCCCTGGGCGTTCTTGCTCTGGGACTGCTGCCGGCGTTGATCTGGTGGCTTTACTCCGATGACCCACGGGCACTTCTGGTGCTGCTGGGGTCTTGGAGCCTTGCGTTGGTTTTGCGCGCAAGCGAGTCCTGGAACCGCGTGCTGCTGGTCAGCATAGCGATGGGAGTGGTGTTTTCAGTGGTGCTGGGGACGGCTTTTGGTCCTCAAATCGAGATGTTGGCGCAGGCTTTGATAAAAGTCATGCCGTCGCTACTCGGTGATGTCTACCAGAAGTTGTCGGTAGACGAGCAGGCGCATTTTGCGTCCCTGATCGCACCGGTCCTGACCGGCCTGATTGCGGCCTTATTGCAAATCGTCAGTGTGCTGAGCCTGCTTGTCGGGCGCTACTGGCAGGCGTTGTTGTACAACCCGGGTGGTTTTGGTCGCGAGTTTCGCGCCATCCGATTCCCGCTGGGGCTGGCGATGTTACTGCTGGCGTTCATGCTTCTGGGGCCTAACATCGGTCCGCAGATGGCCATGTTGACGCCGTTGTGCAGTGTACCGCTGGTGTTCGCCGGGCTGGCCCTGATTCACGGGCTGGTGGCGCAAAAGCGACTGGCCGGGTTCTGGCTGGTGGGGTTGTACGTCACGCTGTTGCTGTTCATGCAGCTGATCTATCCGTTGCTGGTGGTCTTGGCCATCGTCGACAGCCTGATTGATTTTCGCGGTCGTTCGACGCCGAAAGACGTCGATAGCGCGAACGGTGAAGGTTAAAAGTTAAGAGGATTTTCACATGCAACTGATCCTTCTGGAAAAAGTCACCAACCTGGGCAACCTGGGTGACAAAGTGAACGTTAAGGCTGGTTACGGTCGTAACTACCTGCTGCCTTACGGCAAAGCTACCGCTGCGACCGCTGCCAACCTGGCCGCGTTCGAAGAGCGTCGCGCTGAGCTGGAAAAAGCCGCAGCAGACCGTAAAACTTCGGCTGAAAGCCGTGCCGCCCAACTGGCTGAGCTGGAAGTGACTATCACTGCCACTGCCGGTGACGAAGGCAAGCTGTTCGGTTCGATCGGTACTCACGACATCGCTGATGCACTGACCGCCTCTGGCGTTGAAGTTGCAAAAAGCGAAGTTCGTCTGCCGAACGGCACCATCCGCAACGTAGGCGAATTCGACGTAGCCGTGCACCTGCACGCCGAAGTTGAAGCCACCGTACGCGTTGTCGTGGTAGCAGCTTAAGCAGCACTTGTCGGCTGGCACCCTCGGGTGCTTGCCGGTAACATCGGGCACGATCCTGTTTACAGGTCGTGCCCTTTGTCTTTCTGCAGTTCCTGATTTTCACAAAACTATTCAAGTGGCCATGAACGATATCTCCGCTCCTGAGCAATACGATCTGCAAACCGCTGCCCTGAAGGTGCCGCCGCATTCCATCGAGGCCGAACAGGCTGTGCTCGGTGGTTTGATGCTGGACAACAACGCCTGGGAACGCGTGCTTGATCAGGTGTCGGACGGCGATTTCTATCGACATGACCACCGCCTGATCTTCCGTGCGATCGCCAAGCTCGCCGACCAGAACTCGCCGATCGACGTCGTGACCCTTGCCGAGCAATTGGACAAGGAAGGTCAGACCTCGCAAGTCGGCGGCCTCGGATACCTTGGCGAACTGGCAAAAAACACGCCGTCCGTCGCCAACATCAAGGCTTATGCCCAGATTGTCCGCGCGCGGGCGACCTTGCGCCAACTGATCGGCATCGCCACCGAAATCGCCGACAGCGCCTTCAACCCGGAAGGCCGCTCGGCTGAAGAGATTCTCGACGAAGCCGAACGCCAGATTTTCCAGATCGCCGAGGCCCGGCCAAAAACCGGCGGCCCGGTGAGCGTGAATGATCTGTTGACCAAGGCCATCGACCGTATCGATACGCTGTTCAACACTGACAACGCGATTACGGGCCTCTCTACCGGTTATACCGATCTCGACGGCATGACCAGCGGCTTGCAGCCGTCCGACCTGATCATCGTCGCCGGCCGTCCATCCATGGGTAAAACCACTTTTGCGATGAACCTGGTGGAAAACGCCGTGCTGCGCAGCGACAAATGCGTATTGGTTTACTCGCTGGAGATGCCAGGCGAATCGCTGATCATGCGTATGTTGTCGTCCCTCGGCCGGATCGATCAGACCAAGGTTCGTGCCGGTCGCCTGGAAGACGACGATTGGCCGCGCCTGACCTCGGCGGTCAACTTGCTCAACGATCGCAAGCTGTTCATTGACGATACGGCCGGTATCAGCCCGTCGGAAATGCGTGCGCGGACTCGACGCCTGGTGCGTGAGCATGGCGAGGTTGGCCTGATTATGATCGACTACCTGCAATTGATGCAGATCCCGGGTTCGAGCGGCGACAACCGGACCAACGAGATTTCTGAAATCTCCCGCTCCTTGAAGGCCCTGGCCAAGGAATTCAACTGCCCGGTGGTGGCGCTGTCCCAGCTCAACCGCTCCCTGGAGCAACGACCGAACAAACGACCGATCAACTCCGACTTGCGGGAATCCGGAGCGATCGAGCAGGATGCTGACGTGATCATGTTCGTGTACCGGGACGAGGTGTATCACCCGGAAACTGAGCACAAAGGCATCGCCGAGATCATCATCGGCAAGCAGCGGAACGGCCCGATCGGCACGTCACGACTGGCGTTCATCGGCAAGTACACCCGCTTCGAAAACCTGGCGCCGGGCAGCTACAACTTCGACGACGAGTAACGTCGAGGGTGTCGACGGTTGATAGCTGTGTTTCAGGCGAACAGGTCTTTGATCGTTTGCTCGGCGTAGCCATAATTCCAGCGTAGCTCGTTGTCGACGGGAATGTCGTCAATGGCAAAGAGTGCATACAGCAGGTATTTTTCCTTGCCCCCGCCTTGGGCTTGAACCTCCACATCAAACGGCACGGCTTCGACGTTGTAACCCGTTGTTGCCTGTCGTGCCGGCTTGCCCTGTTCGTACTCGAAGAGGGTATTTATTCGGGACAGCACATTGTCTCCGGACAACAGAACGGGAGGGGGGCTGGCGTGGGTGGACAGTTTCCGAGGCAGTACATTGATGAGGAACGGGTCCTGTCTGGCGCGACCGACATGACCGTGTATCAATCCTCCACCATAAACCCCAAGAATCTCCCCTTTAACCAGCGGCTTTTTGCTGCTCACCATGTCTTGCCCGATCAAGGTCCTTTCCTCAGGCACCTTGCAGTCGGCGGCGGTGAATGTGCGTAGCGCCAGTTTTTCTTCGTACAGGTTGGCAACGCCTTCGAAGCCCTCCCATTGAATGTATGGTTTGATTGCCGCGGCCTCGTAGTGGGTACCGCCATCAGCAGATTTGGCCTGCCGCTGAATTTTTTTGATGCGTAACGGTTGCCCCTTCAGGTCCCTGAGGGGGTAGCGGCCGTTGTTGGCACGATCATAGTTACCGCGTGTGTTGGAGGTCTGTTGAAAGGATCTGATGCTGGACATGCGGTCGCGTTCGGCGGCAGTGAATGGCACAGGCATGACGTACTCGGTGGCGCTGTGATAGCTGCCGCTTGCCTCCTCCGGGATATCGAGGTGTCTTGACGAGCCAACGCCCGGCGTGCCGCCCGGTAACCCGCTATCGGTATCGATCTCCCAACCACCTCCAGCCTTTTGCCGCACGTAGGGCTTGTACGCTCGATAGGGGCTGCGCGCATCAATGACTTGCCAGCCCGGTTTGGCGTATTGCACTTGATAGTACAGGCGGTTTTCCAGCACGTAATACATGTACGTGCCACCTTGTAGGGGGCGCTGTTCATAAACGCCGTCTGCGCGCAGCGACAGGTTCGTCGGTGTTTCTTTCCGGGCAAAATGGGTATCAAGGGGGAAGCCTGGGGTTGCGGGCTCGGTAGCCCATGACGCACCAGCTTCCCGAATAGCCAGAGGTTGTTTGTGCAAACGCTCTATGACGTTGTTGAGCGCGGTTTTTACACGGTCAGACCAATTATTGGCTGCGGCAAAGCGCTCGGGTTCAGGCAGGACCGCTTTGATCGAGGTGTAGAGATCGGCCAGTCCATTAAGCGGATTTCCCGCAGCATCGTAAGCCCTGTACTGCGCGCCTTCTCGAACCAGAACTCTGCGATGAGCGGCTGTGTCACTGCCGACGCTGCTCAGCAATGTGCCGTTGAGGGTTGCATCACGCATTTCGATGTGCACCGAGTCGGCCCAGTTGGGCAAGTGCCTGAAGTTCATGAGGATGAGTTGGTCGGTGTCAAGAGGGCGGGCGGAATCAAGATAAAGCCCCTCATAAGTACGTGCTGTTTCAACTTCTTTGGAATATTCGGCTGCTTCCTTTTCCATGAGTGGCAACAACTGCTTTTCCCGCACGATTTGCTGCTTTTCCAGTGCGCTGAGGCTGAGTGTCAACTGCTGTAGATAACTTTTTGGCAGCGTTGGATACTTCGTGCGAATGTGTTGCTCTATCGGGTTTTCCGGTTGATCGGTCAGCGCATAAGTTTTTGGGAACAGCAGGTCTTTTGTTGCCGCAAGGTGGGTCTCAAGACACTGCGCCAGGCGCTCTGCGTTAGAGGCAGAGGATGGCGCCAGCCCTTTGAACAGCTCACTGAGCTCTTCAGTTCTCAACTTCTCGATAACAGCGTCTGTCAGTTCACCGTTTCTGAGTTGGGCGTAGGTCAATCTAAGTTCGGGCAGTGTTGCATTGGCGGAGTCACCAAAAGCAAAGAGCGTTTCAGTCCCATCGACGACGGTCAGGCGTCGAGTGGTTGGCCAGCCGCTCAGTGTGGTGAGCAGGTGCAGCAAGATGAACGGTGAGTAAGGGCCGGTTTTAGTGCCTTTGCTACGTTCTATCTTGAAATCTTTTATTTCCTGCCTCAAATCAAAGCGCTTCAATACATCGGTCAGCAGGGCCGGCGGACGTTGGGTGCTCTGATGAAGTTCAATGAGAGCCAATCTGTCTAATCCGCTGACCAGCAGAATGGGCTCAACGGCTTCTTGGCGGATATTGCGTGCGACAGTGCCAAGACGCCTGATCAGTTTCAATCCATCCCAAGTGCTTGGGTCCTCGTGCAGATGGCGCCATCCGGCGGCATCGTTTTGTAACATCTGTGGGGTATGCCCGTTTGGGTCAGAAGGGTGTTGCAGTTCCCACTGCCGGGTGGCGATGTCGACCTTTACTTCATAGAAATGGTCTTCCAGTGCTACATAGGTTTTTGCGTTGTGGTTATACAACCCTTGAGCGTTGGGGTGGATATTTTCAGGGAGTTGAAGTGCCGTCCGATAGGGCGTCAGATCGGGGTGCCAGAGTCGTTCGCTATTGTCGCGCAACCTAATTTTCACCAGGTTGGTGGCGATCCCGGTGGTTTTTATTGCGCCGGCCGTGATGATGCCCAGGGCCGCGGCGTCTGCGACATCCAGCAGATCATTCAGGGCTTCATCGGTATCGCCACGACTCCAGGCGGCAACGCCGTGATAGACCGAGTTGAGTAACTGCAAGGCTGTTACCGCCAACATCACTTCACCGATGATCGGTATGAAGGACGCGGCGAAAAATAACAGCGACTCCCCTGATGCCTCGAGCTCCTGACGTTTTTTCAAGCTGCCGGCGGTGTTGGCATCTGCCGTGGGGACCGCCAGCACACGTGCGTCAGCTTTCAGGTGGGCAATGCGTTGCTTGAAGACCGTTTCATAGACGTCACCGGCAATATCCACGCGCACCAAGGGTTTGGCAAAAGACGCATTACTACGGCGGTTTGCGCCTGACCACAAAGTGCCTGTGGTCAGCGGCGTTCCCTGGCGCTCAAACGGAATGAAGCGATTGAAGAATTTCCGGTAGGAGGGTGTGTCCAGTTTAATTGCCAGGGCTGTTTGAAGAGCGTTATACGAGTCATATCGTTTGATTGCGTCATCGGGATCATCGGGGATGTAAAGAACGTGTTTAATCTGAGGCCATTTATCCCGAAGTACCACGATGCCCGGAAGGGCTATGCCGTCCAGGGTCAGGTGTGAACAGATCAAGTCCTTGTGGCTGCCGGCGTGGCTCAGTTCGAGTAATAGTGCGTAAAGATCTGTGCTGATGGATTTCTTCATCAGGGCGATGTGGATCGCCGCCTCAAAGGTATTTTGGTCGTCGTTCCTGATCAGGGCTTTTATCTGGTTTGCCGAGCGAGTGGCGGTTGTTCCCGCAGTCGCAGAAGGTTCCAGTATTTCGCTGATGTGTCTCTGGTACCGCATGCCGATGTCCAGCTCGCGACAAACCCCGGCGAAGTGCTCTGGGCTGACAGCGCTTTTTTTCTTTTCGTCGTACCCGGACAAATAGAGGGCCGATCCCGCTTCAAAACCACCGCTCAGGGCTTCGGAAGGTTCGAAGTTCTGCAGAGCGGCGTCTACAAGCGTTTGTTCGGTGGTTTTATGGTGTGTTTTGATCAGCCCCAAGAGGTGGGAGTTCTTCCATTCGCGTAGCAGTGTGGATTTTTCAGCGTCCAGCGATCCCAGGTGTCCTGTGAGCTTTTCGCTCAACAAGGTTCGGGCAAAGTTCAAGGGGTTTTTCAGATCTTCGAAGACGGGGGCCAACGCCTGCCTGGCTGCATTGCTTTTGAGCAGGCAGGCGCGAAACGTTTTGCGCTGTTCAGGTGATCCCTCGACTAGCCAGCCAGGCAGCTTGCTCTGGATGAAGCTTGCATGAGCAGATAGGGGCGGCGGGGTAGGTGCGAGGACTGTATTGAGTAAAGTCGAATCGTTCAAGGGAGCTCCGTGGCTCTGGATAAGCCAGTCTGGTAGTTGAAGCGCCAGACTACTCGCGGGTTTTTTTCTTGAAGAATATCTATGTAGCGACATGTGCTCAGCGAAATGTGATGTATCGGTCAAGGGCAGACCTGATGGTAAAAGCCGACCGCTATTGTCGGAATTGGTTAATTTTTGTGCTATATTCCGCGCCCGCGATTTTTCATCTCAACACCGGTCATCGTCATGCAAACAGCCAAGCCGTTATTTGACTATCCCAAGTACTGGGCCGAATGTTTCGGTCCAGCGCCATTCCTGCCGATGAGCAGGGAGGAGATGGATCAGCTTGGCTGGGATTCATGCGACATCATCATCGTCACCGGTGATGCGTACGTTGACCATCCGTCGTTCGGCATGGCAATCATCGGCCGGCTGCTGGAGTCGCAAGGCTTCCGCGTCGGGATCATTGCCCAGCCAAACTGGCAGTCCAAAGACGACTTCATGAAGCTCGGCGAGCCGAACCTGTTCTTCGGCGTCGCGGCCGGCAACATGGACTCGATGATCAACCGCTACACCGCCGACAAAAAAATCCGCTCAGATGACGCCTACACTCCTGGTGGCATGGCGGGCAAACGTCCGGATCGCGCGAGCCTGGTTTACAGCCAGCGTTGCAAGGAAGCCTACAAGAACGTGCCGATCGTTCTCGGTGGCATCGAAGCTTCCCTGCGCCGCATCGCCCACTACGATTACTGGCAGGACCGGGTTCGCAACTCGATCCTGATCGACGCCTGCGCCGACATCCTGCTCTACGGCAACGCCGAGCGTGCGATCGTCGAAGTCGCCCAGCGTCTGTCCTACGGTCACAAGATCGAAGACATCACCGACGTGCGCGGTACCGCGTTCATTCGTCGCGACACGCCGAAAGACTGGTACGAAGTCGATTCCACGCGCATCGACCGTCCGGGCAAGATCGACAAGATCATCAACCCGTACGTGAACACCCAGGACACTGCGGCGTGCACCATCGAGCAGGAAAAGGGTGCGACTTTTTCAAGTGCAGAAGACCCGAGCGAAGCCAAGGTCGTGCAGATTCTGGCGAGCCCGAAGATGACTCGCGACAAGACCGTGATTCGTCTGCCTTCGGTTGAGAAAGTCCGTGGTGACGCGGTTCTTTATGCTCACGCCAACCGCGTGCTTCACCTGGAAACCAACCCGGGCAACGCCCGTGCGCTGGTGCAGAAGCACGGCGAAGTCGACGTCTGGTTCAACCCGCCTCCAATTCCGATGACCACCGAAGAAATGGACTACGTGTTCGGCATGCCCTATGCGCGCATTCCGCACCCGGCGTACGGCAAGGAAAAGATCCCTGCCTACGACATGATCCGCTTCTCGGTGAACATCATGCGTGGCTGCTTCGGCGGCTGTACCTTCTGCTCTATCACCGAGCACGAAGGCCGGATCATCCAGAACCGTTCCGAAGAGTCGATCATTCGCGAAATCGAAGAGATCCGCGACAAGGTCCCCGGCTTCACCGGCGTCATTTCCGACCTCGGCGGCCCGACCGCGAACATGTACCGTATCGCCTGCAAGACCCCGGAAATCGAATCCGCGTGCCGCAAGCCTTCGTGTGTGTTCCCGGGCATTTGCCCGAACCTGAACACCGATCACTCGTCGCTGATCCAGCTGTACCGCAGCGCCCGTGCCTTGCCGGGTGTGAAGAAGATCCTGATCGCTTCCGGTCTGCGCTACGACCTCGCGGTCGAGTCGCCGGAGTACGTCAAAGAGCTGGTGACCCACCACGTTGGTGGTTACCTGAAGATCGCCCCGGAACATACCGAGGAAGGTCCGCTCAACCAGATGATGAAACCGGGCATCGGCAGCTATGACAAGTTCAAGCGCATGTTCGAGAAGTACTCCAAGGAAGCCGGGAAAGAGCAGTACCTGATTCCGTACTTCATCGCCGCGCACCCGGGCACCACCGACGAAGACATGATGAACCTGGCCTTGTGGCTCAAGGGCAACGGCTTCCGTGCCGACCAGGTGCAAGCGTTCTACCCGTCGCCGATGGCCACCGCCACCGCGATGTACCACTCGGGCAAGAACCCGCTGCGCAAAGTCACTTACAAGAGTGACGCCGTGACCATCGTCAAGAGCGAAGAGCAGCGTCGTCTGCACAAGGCGTTCTTGCGTTATCACGATCCGAAAGGCTGGCCGATGCTGCGTGAAGCGCTGACCCGCATGGGCCGCGCCGACCTGATCGGGCCGGGCAAGAACCAGTTGATCCCGCTGCACCAGCCGGCGACCGACAGCTACCAGAGCGCCCGTCGCAAGAACTCGACACCGGCCGGCAGCCATAAAGTGGCAGGGGAAAAGACCACCAAGATCCTGACCCAGCACACGGGCCTGCCACCGCGCGCCAGTGATGGCGGCAACCCGTGGGACAAGCGTGAACAGGCCAAGGCAGCGGCGTTCGCCCGCAACCAGCAGGCGGCCAAGGATCGCAAGGACGCGGCCAAAGGCAAGGGGCCGAAACCTGCGCGCAAGCCGGTAGTGCCGCGCTAAACCTCGCTAGCTCTGAACAGAACGCCAACCTTCGGGTTGGCGTTTTGCGTTTCTGCGCCACGGAAAACTGGGGCGCTGGGTCGGAAGCTGTGTTGGGGCAACCGGCCTCTTCGCGGGCAAGCCCGCTCCCACAGGGATCTGCTGTGAACACAGAACCGGAGACAACCTCGAACACTGTGGGAGCGGGCTTGCCCGCGAAGAGGCCGGTGTTGGTGGCGACTATGCAGCTGAACGCCACAAATCCGTGCAATCGATGCAAACCAAATTCCCGCATCGCCCGATTTTGGTGCTGTACTGCCTCAAGCAACCGGAGAAAGCGCCAGCGCTGCTGGATGGCATAAGTCTTGCGCGCTTTCGATAACGCTTAAGGCTCGCAGGAGGCACGCCGTGTCGATTCATGTCGCATTGCACCACGTCACGCATTACCGCTACGACCGCGCCGTCGAGCTCGGTCCGCAGATCGTTCGCCTGCGCCCGGCCGCCCACAGTCGCACGCGGATACTGTCCTACGCGCTGAAAGTGTCGCCCGAGCAGCACTTCATCAACTGGCAGCAGGATCCCCAGGGCAATTACCTGGCGCGATTGGTGTTCCCGGAAAAAACCGATGAGCTGCGGATCGAAGTCGATCTGCTGGCAGAGATGGCGGTCTTCAATCCGTTCGATTTCTTCCTTGAACCCTACGCGGAAAAGATCCCGTTCGCCTACGCCGCGGATGAGCGCAAGGAGCTGGCGCCGTACCTGGAAACCTTGCCCCTGACACCGAAGTTCAAGGCGTACCTGGATGGCATCGACCGCACGCCACTGCCTAGTGTGGATTTCCTCGTCGCACTCAATCAGCGCCTGAGTGAAGACATTGGCTACCTGATCCGCATGGAGCCGGGCGTGCAAACGCCCGAACACACCCTCGAACATGCCTCCGGTTCCTGCCGCGACTCCGCGTGGTTGCTGGTGCAACTGTTGCGCAACCTCGGTCTGGCGGCGCGTTTCGTCTCCGGCTACCTGATTCAACTGACCGCCGACGTCAAAAGCCTCGACGGCCCGTCGGGCACTGACGTGGACTTCACCGACCTGCACGCCTGGTGTGAGGTTTATTTGCCCGGTGCAGGCTGGATCGGCCTGGACGCGACGTCAGGGCTGTTTGCCGGTGAAGGACACATTCCGTTGGCCTGTAGCCCCGATCCGGGCTCTGCGGCACCGATCAGTGGCTTGGTTGAACCGTGCGAGTGCGAATTCACCCATGAAATGTCCGTGGAGCGGATTTGGGAAGCGCCACGGGTAACGAAGCCCTACACCGAAGACCAATGGCTGGCGATCCAGGCGTTGGGGCGGCAGATCGATGCCGACCTGTTGGAGGGTGACGTGCGCCTGACCATGGGCGGTGAACCGACGTTTGTTTCCATCGACGATCCAGACGGCGCCGAGTGGAACACGGCGGCACTTGGGCCAGACAAGCGGCGTCTGTCCGCCGAACTGTTCCAGCGCATGCGCAAACACTATGCCCCCAAAGGCCTGGTGCATTTCGGTCAGGGCAAGTGGTACCCCGGCGAGCAATTGCCGCGCTGGTCGCTGAACTGCTACTGGCGCCGCGACGATGTACCGATCTGGCACAACAGCGCGCTGATTGCCGATGAGCAGCAAGACTACGGTGCCAATGGCGAGTTGGCCGGACGCTTTCTGGCGAGTGTCGCCGAGCGCCTGAAAATTCCGACACGCTTTGTATTTCCGGCCTACGAAGACAATTTCTATTACCTCTGGCGCGAAGGCACGTTGCCGCAGAACGTCAGCGCCGAAGACTCGCGTCTTGAAGAACCTTTGGAGCGGGCGCGCCTGCGCAAAGTCTTCAGCCAGGGTCTGGACAAAGTCATCGGTCAGGTCCTGCCGCTGGCGCGCACCGCCAAGGGTGATCAGTGGCAAAGCGGCCGTTGGTATCTGCGCGACGAGCATTGCCGACTGGTGCCGGGGGATTCGCCGCTGGGCTATCGCTTGCCGCTCGGCTCGCAGCCTTGGGTGAAAGCGTCGGAGTACCCGTTCATTCATCCTGCGGACCCGAATCAGGATTTCCCTGCACTGCCCGACACTGCACAACTTCAGAGCCAAGGCGAGCCTGCGGTTGCTGATGAACGCACGCCAAAGATCGACGAATCCGCCGACTGGCTGACCCGCACGGCGTTCTGCGCCGAAGCGCGAGAGGGGCGGTTGTACCTGTTCATGCCGCCGCTGGAACGGGTCGAGGATTATCTGGAACTGGTCAGCGCCATCGAAGCGACCGCCGAGGAGCTGCATTGCCCGGTGTTGCTGGAAGGCTATGAGCCGCCGAGCGATCCGCGGCTGAACAACTTCCGTATCACGCCCGATCCGGGTGTGATCGAGGTCAACGTGCAGCCATCCGCCACGTGGGATGAACTGGTCGAGCGCACCGAGTTTCTTTACGAAGAGGCACGCCAGACCCGACTGACCACCGAGAAATTCATGATCGACGGTCGGCACACCGGCACCGGCGGCGGTAACCATTTCGTACTGGGCGGCGCGACACCGGCTGACTCACCGTTTCTACGCCGCCCCGATCTGCTGCGCAGCCTGATCAGCTACTGGCATAACCACCCGTCCTTGTCCTACCTGTTTTCCGGATTGTTCATCGGCCCGACGTCTCAGGCGCCACGGGTTGATGAAGCGCGCAATGATGCGTTGTATGAACTGGAAATCGCCTTTGCCCAGATGCCTGAGCCGGGTGAGGAATGCGCACCGTGGCTGGTGGATCGGCTGCTGCGCAACCTGCTGATCGACGTGACCGGCAACACGCACCGTGCCGAGTTCTGCATAGACAAGCTTTATTCACCGGATGGCGCGACGGGGCGTCTGGGGTTGCTCGAATTGCGCGCCTTTGAAATGCCGCCCCATGCGCGCATGAGCCTGGCGCAGCAGTTGTTGTTGCGGGCGTTGGTGGCGCGGTTCTGGCGCGAGCCCTATGCACCGCCGAAGCTGGCGCGCTGGGGTACAGAGCTGCACGATCGTTTCCTGTTGCCACACTTTATCGAACAGGATTTCGCCGACGTCATCGTCGACCTCAATGCCGCCGGTTATCCCGTGCGCGCCGAGTGGTTTGCGGCGCATCTGGAGTTCCGTTTTCCCAAGGTAGGCGATTACGCCGTCAGCGGGATCGAGCTGGAATTGCGTCAAGCGCTGGAGCCCTGGCATGTGCTGGGCGAGGAGGGCGCAGTCGGCGGCACGGTGCGTTATGTGGATTCGTCGCTGGAGCGCTTGCAGGTCAAGCTCACGGGTCTGCCGCCGCAGCGTTTTCTTCTGACCTGCAATGGCATTCCGGTGCCATTGCAACCCACCGGGCGGGTCGGCGAATTTGTGGCCGGCGTGCGTTTCCGCGCCTGGCAACCGGCCAACTGCCTGCAGCCGACCATCCCGGTCCACGCGCCACTGGTGTTCGACCTGCTCGACACCTGGATGCAGCGCTCGCTGGGTGGCTGCCAGTACCACGTTGCCCATCCGGGCGGGCGTAACTACGACAGCTTGCCGGTGAACGCCAATGAGGCGGAGAGCCGGCGGATGGCGCGTTTTTTCCGCATCGGACACAGTCCTGGGAAACTTCCTATACCGAATGTGGAAGTGAACGACGAGCTGCCGATGACACTCGATTTACGACGTTACTAAACCGTACGCGACGCTCGGATTTTTCGTATATCCGGGCGTCATGAGCCTGCGTTAGTCTGACCGTTCTTTGCTGTCTGCCGAGCTTTCCATGCCTGACCTGCTTGACCGCTACCCGCTGACGGCGGGCACTTATCACGAACTGCTCGACGACAGCGGCGCGGTGCGCCCGCACTGGCGTCGGTTGTTCGACCAATTGCAACGCAGCACACCAACGCAATTGGTGCAGCGTCAGGCGCTGCTGACCCGGCAGATCCAGGAAAACGGCGTGACTTACAACGTCTACGCCGACCCTAAGGGTGCCGATCGGCCGTGGGAACTCGATCTGTTGCCGCACGTGATTGCTGCGGATGAATGGCAGCAGTTATCGGCCGGGATCGCCCAGCGGGCACGCTTGCTCAATGCCGTACTCGCAGATTTGTACGGCCCGCAACGGTTGATCGCCGAAGGTCTACTCCCGGCTGAGCTGGTTTTCGGTCACAACAACTTCCTCTGGCCCTGTCAGGGCATCACGCCGCCCGACGGGGCTTTTCTGCATCTGTATGCGGTGGATCTGGCACGCACGCCTGACGGTCGCTGGTGGGTGACGGCGGATCGGACGCAAGCGCCATCCGGTGCCGGTTACGCCCTGGAAAACCGCACCATCGTGTCCCGGGCCTTTCCCGAGTTGTACCGCGATTTGAAAGTGCAGCACCTGGCCGGGTTCTTCCGCACGCTTCAGGAAACCCTGGCCCGTCAGGCACCGAGTGATGACGAAGCGCCGCTGATCGTGCTGCTCACACCGGGACGTTTCAACGAAAGCTACTTCGAACACCTCTATCTGGCGCGCCAGCTCGGTTATCCGCTGGTAGAGGGCGGCGACCTGACCGTCCGGGATGCCACGGTCTACCTGAAAACCTTGAGCGGACTGCGTCGGGTCCACGCAATCATGCGGCGGCTCGACGATGACTTCTGCGATCCGCTGGAGCTGCGCACTGACTCGGCCCTTGGCGTGCCGGGATTGCTGGAAGCCGTACGCCGAGGGCGGGTGCTGGTGGCCAACGCCCTCGGCAGCGGCGTGCTGGAGTCGCCGGGATTGTTGGGCTTCCTGCCGAAGATCAATCAATTCCTGTTCGGCGAAGAACTGATTCTGCCCTCCATCGCGACCTGGTGGTGCGGTGAAGCACCGGTACTGGCTCAGGCCCTGGAAAAATTGCCGGAGTTGTTGATCAAACCGGCTTTCCCGTCACAGAGCTTCACTCCGGTATTTGGGCGCGATTTGAGTGAAAAACAGCGTCAGGAACTGGCTGAACGCATGCAGGCCCGGCCTTACGCCTATGTCGCGCAAGAATTGGCTCAGCTCTCTCAAGCCCCGATCTGGCAGGCTGAAGAGGGGCATCTGCAACCTCGGGCCATTGGCATGCGCGTGTATGCAGTGGCCAGTCGTGAGGGCTATCGGGTTCTGCCCGGCGGCCTTACCCGGGTTGCCGCCGAGGCTGACGCCGAAGTGGTGTCGATGCAGCGCGGTGGCGCGAGCAAAGACACCTGGGTATTGGGCGATCGCCCTCCGAGCGGTGAGCAATGGAAAACCCAGCGTACGATCGGTGTGCACGACCTGGTGCGACGGGATCCGTATCTGCCTTCGCGCGTGGTGGAAAACCTGTTCTGGTTCGGGCGTTACTGCGAGCGCTGTGATGACAGCGCGCGGCTGCTGCGAATCATGCTGGCGCGTTATGTCGATGGCGATGACCCGCAAGCCCTGGAGGCGGCGGTCGATCTGGGCGAACGGTTGATGTTGTTACCCGATGAAGGCGAGTTGCCGGAGCGTTTGCTGGCGGCATTGCTCGGCGACGACTGGTCGTTCAGCCTGCGCTCCAACCTTCAGCGTTTGCAGTGGGCGGCCTCGCAGGTGCGCGGCAAGCTCTCGCGGGAAAACTGGCAAGCGCTGGTGGAGCTGCAGCGCGAGGCCTTGGAGCTGGAAGCCGAAGAGCCGGATTTCGGCGAATTGCTGGATTTCCTCAACCGTTTGGTGATGTCCCTGGCGGCGTTATCCGGTTTCGCCCTCGACGACATGACCCGGGACGAAGGCTGGCGCTTCCTGATGATCGGCCGCCGGATCGAACGTCTGCAATTTCTCAGCGCCAGCCTGGCGGCATTTCTGCGCGGTACCGGTGCTTTCGATCAGGCCGGATTGGAATGGCTGCTGGAGCTGGGCAACAGCAGCATCACTTACCGTTCGCGGTATCTGGCGGTGGCGCAACTGATCCCGGTGCTTGACCTGTTGCTGCTCGACGAGCAGAACCCCCACGCCGTGCTGTTTCAGTTGAAACTGGTGACTCGTACCTTGAAACGCTTGAATGACGACTTCGGCGTGCCTCGCGAAGCGGGGTTGCCGCAATTGGTGGAACGCTTGGCGCAGTTCGATCTGGGATGCCTGGAGAACTCGCTGTTCGGCGAAACCAGTGTTCGGGCAGCCATTGAGGGGCTGGCCGACCTGTTGCAAGAGATCGCCGACGCTAGCGGGCAAGTGTCGGATCGTCTGGCCTTGCGCCATTTCGCCCATGTCGATGACGTCAGCCAGCGCACGGTGTCCGTCTGATGAGCGCCCATTACCAGATTCTCCACGACACCCATTATCACTACGACAGCCCGGTGTCCCTGGCTCAGCAGCTCGCGCACCTGTGGCCGCGTGCATGTGCCTGGCAGCGCTGCACCGAGCAGCAATTGCAGATCAGTCCCGATCCGACTTCGCGCCGCGATGAACTGGATGTGTTCGGTAATCCGCTGACCCGGTTGGCGTTCGAGCGGCCGCATGATGAATTGCTGGTCAATGCCCGGCTCACCGTCGAAGTGCTGGCCCGGCCTGCGCTGGATTTCAATCAATCCCCCGCGTGGGAAGAAACCTGTAACGCGCTGACTTACACCAGTCAGCCGCTTTCCCCCGAATTGCTGGAAGCGTGTCGTTACCGGTTCGAATCACCCTACGTGCATTTGAAGCGCAACTTCGTCGAGTTTTCCGAAAGCTGTTTTCCATCGGGTCGGCCGCTGCTGTTGGGTGTTCAGGCGCTGATGGAGAAGATCTTCAGCGAGTTCACCTTCGATGCCGAGGCGACCCAAGTGGCGACGCCGCTGGTGGAAGTGCTGGAGCGCCGGCGCGGTGTTTGTCAGGACTTCGCTCACCTGATGCTCGCCTGCGTACGCTCCCGTGGGTTGGCGGCGCGGTACATCAGTGGCTACCTGCTGACCCAGCCACCACCCGGGCAGCCTCGATTGATCGGCGCGGACGCGTCTCACGCCTGGGTCTCGGTGTTTTGCCCGATACTGGGCTGGGTCGATTTTGACCCGACCAACAACGTACAACCGACACTCGAACACATAACCCTGGCCTGGGGCCGGGATTTCTCCGATGTTTCGCCGTTGCGTGGGGTGATTCTGGGGGGCGGCAGCCATGATCCCGAAGTCCGCGTCACAGTGATGCCACTGGAGTAATAGAGATCCCATGTGGGAGCGAGCTTGCTCGCGATAGCGGACTTTCAGTCACACAAATATTGGATGTACAGCCGTCATCGCGAGCAAGCTCGCTCCCACAGGTGATGTGCAGTGCTTTCTGGAGGGGTATTTCAGATTGGCCTGTGAGGGTCAGCAACATCGTTGCTGACCCTGGACACAGATCCGGTGGGCCTGATCAGATCATCGGGCCCTGAGGGTCTCAGGCGTCGGGCGCCTGATCTTTCGGTGCTTCAACATCATCTTTTGCGGCCACTTCACCTTCTGCATCCGGGTTCAGTGCGGCGGCTTCTTCTTCAGCTGTAGCTTTCTTGCGCTGAAGCTTTTCCTCTTTCTTCTGCTCCTTGGCCAAGTCTCTCTGACGTTTGGCGAAGGAATAATTGGGTTTAGCCATGGGCGATCCTCTGGGGTCGAAGGTGAGGTTGAGCGGCGCGTATTCTGCCCTGTATCGATGCCCAGCCGTTAGCTGGGTTTTTGCTCGATCCACTTTGGCACCACTGTCGGCTGCCAGGCGTCCAATACATCGAGCAGGGTTTGCGGCGATTCGCTCACTTGCAGCATGTCACGGTGCGGTTCGCGAACGAAGCCTTCGCCGACGATATGATCGAGAAAAGACGTCAATTTGCTGTAGAACCCGTTCACTTCCAGCAGCCCCAGCGGTTTGCCGTGGTAGCCGAGTTGGCCCCAGGTCCAGACTTCGAACAGTTCTTCCAGCGTGCCCAGCCCGCCGGGCAGGGCGATAAAGGCGTCACTGAGTTCGGCCATCCGCGCCTTGCGCGCATGCATGCCGTCGACCACTTCCAGGCGAGTCAGGCCGCTGTGACCGATTTCCTTGTCTTTGAGGCTTTGCGGGATGATCCCGATCACTTCACCGCCGGCCGCCAGCGCAGCATCGGCGACGATGCCCATCAGCCCGACGGCGCCGCCGCCATAGACCAGAGTCAGCTTACGCTCGGCCAATGCTCGCCCCAAGGCGACAGCCGCTTCACGATAAGCCGGGTTGGTACCAGTGCTGGCACCGCAAAATACACAAACGGACGCTAAAGACATGCCTTACTCCATGGTCAGGATGACCACAGAGTAAAGGCAGGCACGCGGCGTTCCAAGGTCTACACTTCACGTTCAGGTGTTTCACAGGTACCGCTGGCGCCACAGGCGTAGGCGGCGAGCAAACTGCGCAACAGGCTGTTAAGGGACATGACTGGCGCTCCAGATGATTGATGACGGCTTGATGATAGGGCCGCCCTAGACGTCTGGCTGGTAGATTGTTTCGATAGGTGTCATAGCCCGAAAGTTGTATACAATTTTTGATTCAGGTCATAGGAACTTGCGAAGTTTTCAGGCAGTCTTCTGTCCATTCGCACTTTTGTTAACCCTGCCTTGGAGATTCACCATGTTTGCCAAACTTGTTGCAGTATCCCTGCTGACACTGGCCAGCAGCCAATTGATGGCTGCCGAGTGCAAGGTCACTGTCGACTCGACTGACCAGATGTCCTTCGATACCAAGGAAATCAGCATCGACAAGAGCTGCAAGACGTTCACCGTGGAGCTGAAACACTCCGGCAACCTGCCGAAAAACGTCATGGGTCATAACTGGGTGCTGAGCAAAGAAGCTGACATGCAGCCGATCGCCACCGCTGGCCTGGCCGCTGGCATCGAGAAGAGTTACCTGCCTGAAGGCGACGCACGCGTCATCGCCCACACCAAAATCATCGGCGCCAAGGAAACCGAGTCGGTGACCTTCGACGTGTCGAAGCTCGATGCTGGCGAGAAGTACGGTTTCTTCTGCTCGTTCCCTGGCCACATCTCGATGATGAAAGGCACTGTTGTCCTGAAGTAATCGAATCGAACGCATAAAAAAAGCGTCCTGCGAGGGACGCTTTTTTTTGCTCATTTTTGGGTCAGCCCGAATCCTTGTAGGAGCTGTCGAGTGAAACGAGGCTGCGATCTTTTGATCTTGCTTTTAAGATCACAATCAAAAGATCGCAGCCTCGTTTCACTCGACAGCTCCTACAAGTTTCTACAGGGGCAGAGTCAAGGCGCGAACGGCATCACTCGCTTGTGATGAGTCTTTTTATACGTGTCACAAATGATCTTGAACGCTTCCTCACGCACCGGCTCGCCGTGCAGGAACGCGTCGATCTCGGCATAGGTCACGCCGTGGGACGCTTCGTCCGGCTTGCCGGGCGACAAGTCTTCGAGGTCGGCCGTCGGGATTTTTTCTACCAGCGACTCCGGCGCGCCGAAGCTGCGGGCGATGTCCCGGACCTGGTTTTTCACCAGGCCGCTCAGTGGCGCCAGATCGCAGGCGCCATCACCGAACTTGGTGAAGAAGCCCATCACCGCTTCCGCCGCGTGGTCAGTGCCGATCACCAGACCGTGGGCTGCGCCGGCGATGGTGTATTGGGCAACCATGCGCATCCGCGCCTTGGTATTGCCGAGCACGAAATCCACCGAGACCGCGTGCTTGCCTTCGAAGGCCGCTACTTCGCTCGCCAGGGCTTTGACCGCCGGGCCGATGTTCACGGTGTGGCGCTCGTCCGGGGCGATGAAATCCACCGAGGCCTGGGCGTCGTGTTCGTCGAACTGGGTTTCGTATGGCAGGCGCACGGCGATGAATTTGTAGCTGTTGTCGCCGGTGCGTGTGCGCAGTTCGCGCATGGCACGCTGGGCCAGCAGGCCGGCGGTCAGGGAGTCGACGCCGCCGCTGATGCCGAGTACCAAGGTCTTGAGCCTGGAATTGACCAGGCAGTCCTGGATGAAGGTAATCCGCCGGGCGACTTCAGCCTCGAGGGTGGCCTGGTCGGCGAACGGCGGCTGGACCTTGAGCTGTTCAGCAATCTCACGCTGTTCGGCTTGCATGAATTCACTCCTTGCTAGAAATGCTGGATGTACTGGGAAGGGCGGCAGGTACTTTGAAAACGTGTCGCAAATAGGCGACGAAATTCGGGTCTTTGCAGTGAGTCTTGCCAGGCTCATCGGAAATCTTTGCCACGGGCTGGCCGTTGCAGGCGGCCATTTTAAGCACGATGCTCATCGGTTCGACACCCGGAATATCGCACGTCAGGTTGGTGCCGATGCCAAAGCTGACATTGATCCGACCGCGCAGCGACCGAAAAATCTCCAACGACTTGGGCAGCGTCAGGCTGTCGGAGAACACCAGCGTCTTGCTCATCGGGTCGATGCCGAGCTTGTGGTAATGGGCAATGGCCTTTTCCGCCCAGAGCACCGGGTCACCGGAATCATGGCGCAGGCCGTCAAACAGCTTGGCGAAGTACAGGTCGAAATCGTTGAGAAAGGCATCCGTGGTAATGCAATCGGTGAGGGCGATCCCCAAAAGGCCGCGGTACTCGCGGACCCAGCAATCGAGGGCGGCAATCTGACTGTCGATCAGTCGGGGGCCGAGTTGCTGATGGGCCATGATCCATTCGTGGGCCATGGTGCCCAACGGTTTCATGTCCAGCTCCCGTGAAAGGTGCACGTTGCTGGTGCCGACAAAACGACCGGGGAAATCGTGCTTGAGCACGTTCACCACTTCCTCCTGCACGCGGTAAGAGAAGCGACGGCGAGTGCCGAAATCGGCGACCTGCAATTCGGACAATTCCTCCGCGCTGGCGTTGGCGGTGAGCCAGTCGAACTTGCGGTAGAGCTGCTCACGCGCCTGTTCCAGGACGACTTCACGGTAGCGATATCTGTTGCGCACTTCGCTGACGATGGACAGCAGCGGCACTTCGAACAAGATCACGTGCAGCCATGGCCCGCGCAGGCGGATGAACAGCTCGCCGTTTTCGATACCGGTGTGGACGTAGCGCAGATTGAAGCGGAACAACCCGAGAAAGCGCAGGAAATCCGGCTTCATGAAGCTGATGCGCTCCATGAAACTCAACTGGTCGGCGCTCAGGCTCAATTCGGCAAGGCGCTCGATCTGGAAGCGGATTTCCGCCAGGTACGGGCGCAAATCTTCACTGTTACGGCAACGAAACTCCCATTCGACTTCCACGTTCGGGTAGTTGTGCAGCACCGCCTGCATCATCGTCAGTTTGTAGAAGTCGGTGTCGAGCAGGTTCTGCACGATGCGATCGCCAAACACGCTCTCGCTCATAACGGGGATCTCCAGGCTGGCCGCGGCCCGTGGCAGCGACGTTGCAGCTGTTTCAATGAATGGGGGTAGTGGCGCATATCAGCTGCCCGTTTTGCCAGCATTTTTTTGGCATTGACGTCGGTTTTTCATGGATTATTTCCATGGGCTGTCGAAGGCTGGGATTTTTTCGGGAGCATCGCAATAGCCTCTGCTCACTTGGAGCGATCATTGGGAAATGGCAGTTTTCGACAGTACCGTTTTGAACACGTAGGAAGGGAGTAAGTTATCGGGGCGGCATCAACAGCGGCTTGGACGACCAACGCAAGACTCTCCCAGCTTCTTAAGTAGCCATCAAGGTGCGAGTAACTAGGGATAAGGCCAGTTTCAATCGCTTTTCTCATTGCAGCCTTAAGCATTTCATTGGTTGCTGGGGTGGCCATGATTCTCACTCCGCTTTTAATGTGATTTGTTCTAGTGTGTCGACACCATCCTGCAGTAGTACATAAGCTGGAAGTATTAGTCGGAATAGATCAATGTCAGCGGTATGTTTAATGGTTATTGAGGTGAGTGTTTCTAAAAGACTGGTAGCGGTTCGAATCCTGAAGCAGGCATTTTCAAAGAGGTGATTTGGGGTTATGTGTGTATCTATACAAAGTACCGGAACTTCGGAGGTGTTGGATTTAAGAGGGTGATAACGATTCATTAACAAGCTCCTTAAGAGTTTTTGATCGTGTTTGAATAGTGAGATCTATTGTTTATATATAGCCAACAATTGTTTCGCTGCTGAGCCGTTGCGAGTTCGCAATGGCTCAGGGTTTTTCATTTATGCCGATTGCGGAGATGTGCAGTTACGAGAAAGGTGGGCAGGATGCTTTAACGTGTTCTGGTCATTCTCTTTCGCCGGCCAGGCCGTAAAATCGAGATCCAGATCCTTGAACTTGCTGGAGTCGAACACTGGATTCTTGACTCCTGCGCGACGTTGCTCGTCATAGTCGTACAAGATGCGCATGCCGATGTTAAACAGCAAGGCCATGGCTATAAGGTTGACGAAGGCAAGCAGTGTCATGGTGATGTCGGCAAATGCGAGTACGGTGGAAAGGTCTTCAATCGAGCCCCAGAACACCAGCGCCAACACCAGTGCGCGGTAGATGAGCAAGGTTTTTCGGGGCTCACCGAACATGAACCGCAAGCTGTTTTCGCCCAAGTAGTAGTTATAGAGCATTGCGGTAAATACAAATAATGTCAGCGCCACGCTAATAAACATTCGACCCCACTCGCCAACGATGGCTGCCAGCGAGTTTTGTGCAAGCGCAATGCCGTCGCCTTCGAAACCGGGTGTATAGAAACCGGATAACAGGATGACCAATGCTGTGCAGGTGCAGATGACGAAGGTATCGATAAAGACACTCAGTGCTTGCACCACGCCTTGGCTTATCGGATGTTCGACCTTGGCCACCGAAGCAACGTTGGGGGCGCTGCCCAGGCCCGCTTCATTGGAAAATACACCGCGCCTCACACCCATGATTATTGCAGTGCCGAGCAGTCCGCCGAACGCTTGGTCCAGGCCGAAAGCGCTCTTGACGATAGTCATTAACATCGAGGGCACCTGCTCCGATTGCAGGACAATTACATAGAGCGTGACCCCGACGTAGGCGAGAACTTTAAGCGGTACCAGCAGGTCGGCGACAGCTGCTATTCGTTTGATTCCACCCACAAATACAACAGCCAGCATCACCGACAATGCCAACCCCGACCAAGTGGTCGAAATGTCGAAAGCATCCTTAAGCGAGTGCGATACGGCATGAGCTTCCAGGCCATTGATTGCAAAACCGAAGGTCACCAACAACAGGAGGGCGGCAATTATCCCTAGCCATCGTTTACCGAGACCATGCTGGATGTACCAGGATGGACCACCACGATAAAGGCCGTTTCCGTCGCTACGTTTGTAGAGTTGTCCAAGAGCGCATTCGAAAAAACTGCTCGACATGCCCAGGAGCGCGGTCATCCACATCCAGAACACGGCCCCTGGCCCGCCCATGCTCACGGCGATGCCGACACCAACGATGTTGCCCGTCCCGACTCGACCTGCGAGGCTGAGGGTTAATGCCTGTAACGAGCTCAGATGATGATTGCCTGTGCGCCAACTGACGCGCAATACCGATAGCATGTGAAAAAAATACCGAAACTGGACAAATCTTGATCGGATGGTGAAGTAGCCTCCCAACCCAAGGACCAATGGAATAAGGATTTTTCCGGAGAGAAAGTCATTGATGACTTCAAGCATTGAGTGCTCCCTGCTGTTATTAGAGTAGTGGCGAATTGTTCGGCTTTTGTTGGCTGTCTTGAGAAAACCTCAAGGCTCGTAATATCCGGTTATCGTATCGCTGAGTGCAATTTCGCGAGTTGCTTAAAAATGATGCGAGTTGCTGCTATGTTTGAGCCTTCTAGCACTATTGTAATGAGCTGATATGCGTGAATTTTTTCCAAATAACTTAAGGCAGCTATGCAGCCACTATCGATCTATCGCGGAGGTTTGTAGGAAACTTCGTATTAATCGAGGGCAGTTTAATAAGTACTTGAGTGGGAATAGTCTTCCGACACCGTTTAACCTTAAACGGATCTGTGATTTTTTTGGGGTTGAAGAATACGAAATACATTTGCCCACAGAGCAGTTCATCACGCTCATTGGCGTTAAATCCAAGAAAATCAAACCCTCGGACGAGATGGCAGCGCCTCAGCGCATGCTTGATCACCTTCGCAGACAGTCTTCGTCGCAGCTCAAGGCCTATTGTGGTTATTACTACGAGTACTACTACGCGATGACAGAGCCAGGTTGCATTCTGTGTTCATTGGTGCACATAAGGGAGGAGGGCCAACATTTCGTGTATGAGCGAAATGAGCGGGTACAGATTGTTGGGGCAGAGGGGACATTTGAGCGGTATCGATACGTGGGGGTTGCCTACTATCTACAAGATCGCTTGTTCCTGCTCGACTATGAGTCGCTGACGTCCAACGAGATCAGTCAGACCATTCTTATTCCAAACTATAAAAGTCGGATTATTCGACTCAATGGCTTGAAGATGGGTGTTTCAGCGGCCGACCATCGCACTCCGGCATGTTCGCGGGTGGTTTGGGAGTATTTGGGGCGGGAGATCAATCGAGTCAATGCGTATCGCAAGGTGCGGCTGTACAGAATGGATGATCCCTCCATCGATGAGGACCTGCGCGGACGCCTCGCTCAAACCAAAATCGTCGACGGCCTCTTTGGTATTGCGTGACGCCACTATGAGCCTGACAACCGGGTTGTTGGCTCATAGGGTCGCGACCCAACGGGGGCAAGCCCCCTCGCCACAGGTGTCGTGTCAGGTCTCAACTCTGCGGCGCATACGGATTGTCAATCTGCTCCAGCATCCACTTCACAAAATCCCGCACCTTCGGCACTTCCGCCGAATGCTCCGGATACGCCAGGTAATAGGCATCGGTGCTGGGCATCGCGTGCTGCCAGGGTATGACCAGTTTGCCGTCGGCCAATTCCTCTTCCACCAGAAACCGCGGCAACAGCGCCACACCACAGCCGACCTGGGCTGCGCGGATGCACATATAAAAGGTTTCGAAACGCGGGCCGTGGTAGCTGTGTTCGGTGTGGTAGCCCTGACTGTCGAACCAGTCGTGCCAGGCCTGGGGCCGGGAGGCGTTTTGCAGCAGGACCAGGTCGGTGAGTTGCGTAGGATCGGTGAACGGCGTATTCGGCAGGCTGCCCGGTGCGCAGACCGGCACCAACTCTTCGCCGAACAGCTTCAGGCATTCAGTGCCGGGGCGTGAGCCCTGGCCGAAATAAAACGCCAGGTCGCTGCGACCTTGCAACAGATCGTCGGCTTCCTGTTCGCTGCACAGGTCCAGATGGATCGAGGGATGGCGCAGACGCCAGCCTTTCAAGCGTGGCACTAGCCAGCGCGCGCCGAAGGTCGGAGGCGTCGAGACGCGCAGGACTTCGGTTTCACCGCCGTAGGAGCGCAGGTAGTGGGTCGACATCTCGACCTGCGTGAGGATTTTTCGTACCTCCACCAGGTACAAATCACCGGCCGGGGTCATTTGCAGGCGTCGGCGCACCCGGCGGAACAACAGGTGCTGCAGCAATTCTTCGAGTTGCGCGACCTGTTTGCTGACAGCGCTCTGGGTCAGGTTCAGCTCTTCAGCCGCCCGGGTGAAGCTCAAATGCCGGGTTACGGCCTCAAAACACTGCAGCGCGGTGATCGACGGCAAGTAGCGTTTATTCAGCATGGGTTGTCCTTTTTCTTGTTTCTTTCTTACCAGCAATTCGCAGCATGAATAAACGGAATGATATCTCTCTTAAAGGTCGTTTGTTGGGTAACGTCGGGAGCGCTAAAACTACAGGCCTCACCAGCCGAATCAATCCGGCTGCACGTTTTCTGTTTTCCGCTTGAGGAGTGACCCATGGTTGCCGCATTGCTTGATCGTCTTGGTGTGAACCCGGCCCTGTACCAGAACGGCAAAGTGCCGGTGCATTCGCCGATCGATGGCAGCCAGATCGCCGCCGTGAACTGGGAAGGCGCCGCTGAAGTCGAGCAGCACATCAGTCGTGCAGATCATGCGTTCGAATTGTGGCGCAAGGTCCCGGCCCCGCGCCGTGGCGAACTGGTCCGCCAACTGGGCGATATCTTGCGCGAATACAAGGCCGACCTCGGCGAGCTGGTGTCTTGGGAAGCCGGCAAGATCACCCAGGAAGGTCTGGGTGAAGTTCAGGAAATGATCGACATCTGCGATTTCGCCGTCGGCCTGTCCCGTCAGCTGTACGGTTTGACCATCGCTTCCGAGCGTCCTGGCCACCACATGCGCGAAACCTGGCACCCGCTGGGTGTCGTTGGCGTCATCAGCGCGTTCAACTTCCCGGTTGCGGTCTGGGCCTGGAACACCGCGCTGGCATTGGTCTGCGGCAACCCGGTGATCTGGAAGCCGTCGGAGAAAACCCCGCTGACCGCCCTGGCCTGCCAGGCGTTGTTCGACCGTGTACTGAAGAACTTCAGCGACGCGCCACCGCACCTGAGCCAAGTCATCATCGGCGGCCGTGATGCCGGCGAAGCGCTGGTCGATGACCCGCGTGTCGCGCTGATCAGCGCCACCGGCAGCACCCGCATGGGCCGCGAAGTAGCACCGAAAATCGCCGCACGTTTCGCTCGCAGCATTCTGGAACTGGGTGGCAACAACGCAATGATCCTCGGCCCAAGCGCCGACCTGGACATGGCCGTACGGGCCATCCTGTTCAGCGCCGTCGGCACCGCCGGTCAGCGTTGCACCACGCTGCGTCGCCTGATTGCCCATGAATCGGTGAAAGAAGAAATCGTCACCCGCCTGAAGGCCGCGTACTCCAAAGTGCGTATCGGCAACCCACTGGAAGGCAACCTGATTGGTCCACTGATCGACAAGCACAGCTTCGAAAACATGCAGGATGCGCTTGAGCAGGCCTTGAGCGAAGGCGGCCGGGTGTTCGGCGGCAAGCGCCAGCTGGAAGACAAATTCCCTAACGCTTATTACGTCTCGCCGGCGATCGTTGAAATGCCGGAGCAGAGCGACGTGGTCTGCAGCGAAACCTTCGCGCCGATTTTGTACGTGGTGGGTTACAAGGAATTCGGCGAAGCGCTGCGCCTGAACAACGCCGTGCCACAAGGCCTGTCGTCGTGCATCTTCACCACTGACGTACGTGAAGCCGAGCAGTTCATGTCGGCGGTGGGCAGTGACTGCGGCATCGCAAACGTCAACATCGGCCCGAGCGGCGCGGAAATCGGCGGGGCGTTTGGCGGTGAGAAAGAAACGGGCGGCGGTCGTGAATCCGGCTCCGATGCATGGCGCGGCTACATGCGTCGTCAGACCAACACCGTGAACTATTCGCTGGAGTTGCCGTTGGCTCAAGGGATTACCTTCGACTAAGTAAATCCTTTGAACCCATGAAGATCACTGTGGGAGCGGGCTTGCCCGCGATAGCAATCTATCAGTCACTTAGATGTTGAATGTACTGACGCTATCGCGGGCAAGCCCGCTCCCACAGGGAAATGGTGTGTTGGTTAGGTTTCTGTTGGAGTCTGGCAATGCCGTTACGCGAAGAATGTCTGTGGGAAAAACTGACGCCGCAAAGGCCTGACAACGCGGCGCTCAAGGGCGAAGTGACGGTGGATGTCTGCGTCATCGGCGCCGGTTTCACCGGTCTGTCGGCGGCGGTGCATCTGCTGGAAAAAGGCAAAAGCGTCTGTGTACTGGAAGCCCATCGCGCCGGTCATGGCGGATCGGGGCGCAACGTCGGGCTGGTCAATGCCGGGATGTGGATTCCACCGGACGAGATCGAAGCCGGTTTCGGCGAGGCGGTCGGCAGTCAGCTTAATCGCATGCTCGGTGCGGCACCGTCCCTGGTGTTCAGCCTTGTGGATAAGTACAACATCGATTGCCAGTTACGCCGTGAAGGCACGTTGCACATGGCGCACAACGCCCGTGGCGAAGCGGACTTGCGCAGCCGTGAAGAACAATGGAAACGTCGCGGCGCGCCGGTTGAACTGCTGACCGGTCAAGCCTGCGAACAAGCGACGGGTACCAAAAAGATTGCCGCCGCGCTGCTCGATCGACGTGCTGGCACGATCAACCCAATGGCTTACACAACGGGGCTGGCCAAAGCGGCCATCGGTCTCGGCGGTCAGTTGTTCGATCATTCCCCGGTGACCCGACTCGAACGTCAGGGCCAGCGCTGGTCGGTACAAACCGCTCAGGGTTCGGTGCTTGCCGAGCAAGTCGTGATTGCCTCTAACGCCTACACCGAAGGTGACTGGACGGAATTGCGGCGCAACTTCTTCCCCGGTTATTACTATCAAGTGGCGTCGGTCCCGCTGACCGAAGAGGCTGCGCAGCAAATTCTCCCGGGTGGCCAGGGTTCATGGGACACCCGCCAGGTCCTCAGCAGTGTTCGTCGAGATAAGGACGGCCGTCTGCTGCTCGGCAGTCTCGGTAATGGCAATCAGAAGCCGACCTGGTTCCTTAAAGCCTGGGCCGACCGGGTTCAGCAGCACTATTTTCCTTATCTCAAACCGGTGGAATGGGAGTGCACCTGGACCGGTTGCATCGCCTTCACCCCCGATCATTTGATGCGTTTGTTCGAGCCGGCGCCCGGTTTGGTGGCAGTCACCGGTTACAACGGCCGGGGCGTCACTACTGGCACTGTCGTCGGCAAAGCCTTTGCCGATTATCTGTGTAACGGAAATCCTCAAGCACTGCCGATTCCCTTTGCGCCCATGCAGCCATTGGCGGGCGTGGGATTGCGCAGCTGTCTGTACGAGGCCGGATTCTCGCTGTATCACGCAGGCCAGTGCCTGCGGATCGTTATTTGATTGTTGAAATTTGTTGCTGAAAGCGGCGCTTTTTCGCGCAGCGACTAGCCTGTAAAAGGTGCGGGTTGTAGCAGTTCCGCACCAGCAGTGTGCACTTCGGTGACGCACGTTGTTACAGGCTGGTTGCACGTCGTTTGGCGCCGCGGTTGCAATGATGGCGCGCTCGGGTTGCGCCTTTAAAAATAAATGGTTTCACCTTCCGCGGTTTAGACGGTTGCACGCCCAATGAAAATGGGATCGAAACAGTCGAAATAACAATAAAGCAGCGACTTTTTTCAGAATAAAAAACCGATGGCACGGCCCTTGCTCTGAGCATTCAGGAAGTCGCAGTGCCAACTAAAAAAAAACCTTGGAGCACCACCTCATGTCCCAGACGTTTTACAAGAAAGGCTTTCTGGCCCTCGCAGTGGCAACTGCGTTGGGTGTTTCTGCGTTTGCACAGGCTGATGTGAAAATCGGTGTGGCGGGACCGATGACCGGCGCCAACGCGGCATTTGGCGAGCAGTACATGAAGGGTGCACAGGCTGCGGCCGATGCGGTCAACGCAGCGGGCGGTGTAAACGGGGAAAAAATCGTACTGGTCAAAGGCGATGACGCCTGCGAACCGAAACAGGCTGTGACGGTCGCCAAGGACCTGACCAACCAGAAAGTCGCTGGCGTAGTCGGTCACTTCTGCTCCTCCTCGACGATCCCGGCTTCGGAGATCTACGACGAAGCGGGCATCATCGCGATCACTCCAGGCTCCACCAACCCGGCAGTTACCGAGCGTGGCCTGAGTGCCATGTTCCGTATGTGCGGGCGTGACGACCAGCAAGGCATCGTGGCCGGTGACTATATCGTCGACGTGCTCAAGGGCAAGAAAGTCGTCGTCCTGCATGACAAGGACACCTACGGCCAAGGCCTGGCGGACGCTACCAAGGCCCAGCTGGAAAAACGCGGCGTTAAGCCGGTGCTGTACGAAGGTCTGACCCGTGGCGAGAAAGACTTCAGCACCATCGTGACCAAAATCCGCGGCGCTGGCGCCGACGTCGTCTACTTTGGCGGTCTGCACCCGGAAGCCGGTCCTCTGGTTCGCCAACTGCGTGAGCAAGGCCTCAAAGACGTCAAGTTCATGTCCGATGACGGCATCGTCACCGACGAACTGGTGACCACCGCTGGTGGCCCGCAATTCGTCGACGGCGTACTGATGACCTTCGGCGCTGACCCGCGCATGCTGCCAGACAGCAAGACTGTGGTAGACGCGTTCCGGAAAGCCGGTACCGAGCCTGAAGGCTACACCCTGTACGCCTACGCTTCGGTCCAGACCCTGGCGGCTGCCTTCAATGGCGCCAAGTCCAACAAGGGCGAAGAGGCTGCCAAATGGCTGAAAGCCAACAAGGTTCAAACCGTGATGGGCGAGAAGACCTGGGACGCCAAGGGCGACCTGAAAGTCTCCGACTACGTGGTTTACCAGTGGGACAAGGACGGCAAATACCACCAACTGGAAAAACAGAAGTGATATGAACGGCTGATTGCCCGGCGCCTTGTGCGCCGGGCAATCAAGAACATGTCCGTGCAGTACCTGTCTTTTCTCGTAGAGCTGCACACAACCCGCTTGCGTCGGCGGCTGAACCCCGGTCCGTCGTACTCGGCTTCTGTGCAGTCTCTCAAATGCGTGAGATTGCGTTATGGATGGTATTTTCCTGCAGCAACTGGTCAACGGCCTGACCCTCGGGTCGGTCTATGGCCTGATCGCCATCGGCTACACAATGGTCTACGGCATCATCGGCATGATCAACTTCGCCCATGGCGAGGTTTACATGATCTCTGCTTACCTGGCGGCGATCAGTCTGGCTCTGCTGGCATACTTCGGTATTGAATCCTTCCCTCTGCTGATGCTTGGCACACTGATCTTTACCATCATCGTCACGGCGGTGTATGGCTGGGTCATCGAACGGGTTGCCTATAAACCCCTGCGTAACTCCACCCGACTGGCACCGCTGATCAGCGCCATCGGCATTTCGCTGATCCTGCAAAACTATGCACAGATCGCCCAAGGCGCGAAGCAACAAGGGGTTCCGACCTTGCTCACGGGTGCCTGGCGCGTCGAAATCGGTACAGGTTTTGTGCAGTTGACCTACACCAAAATCTTCATTCTGATCGCAGCGTTTGCCGGGATGGCCCTGCTGACCTACGTCATCAAGTACACCAAGCTCGGCCGCATGTGCCGCGCTACCCAGCAAGATCGCAAGATGGCCTCGATTCTGGGGATCAACACCGATCGGGTGATTTCCTACGTGTTCATCATCGGTGCAGCGATGGCGGCCCTGGCCGGCGTGCTGATCACCATGAACTACGGCACGTTCGACTTCTACGCCGGCTTCATCATCGGGATCAAAGCGTTCACCGCAGCGGTACTCGGCGGGATTGGCTCGCTACCCGGTGCGATGCTCGGCGGGATCATTCTCGGGATTTCCGAGTCGTTGTTCTCAGGTCTGGTGAACTCGGACTACAAAGACGTTTTCAGCTTCTCGCTGCTCGTTCTCGTTCTGGTCTTTCGGCCCCAAGGCCTGCTCGGCCGTCCTCTTGTGTCGAAGGTGTAAGCGATGTCTTCAACCACTAAAAAAACCATTGATCTCAAAAGAAGCCTGGTTGACGCGATTCTTGCCGGCCTTGTCGCCCTGATTGTGTTCGGCCCGATTGTCGGCGTGGTCCTCGATGGCTATGGCTTCAACCTGGAAACGACCCGTGTGGCGGCGATTGTCGCCATCGTCATGGCGGGCCGCTTCGCCCTGAGCCTGTTCCTGCAAACCCCCAAGGGCCTGAGAATTCTCGAAGGCTTTGAAAGCACCGGTTCCGGGGTGCATGTATTGCCGCCTGACTACAAATCCCGGTTGCGCTGGATCATTCCGGTGTTGATCGTCGTAGCCGTGGTGTTCCCGTTTTTCTCCAACTCCTACCTGCTGGGCGTGGTCATCCTCGGGCTGATCTACGTGCTGCTGGGCCTGGGGCTGAACATCGTGGTCGGTCTGGCCGGTCTGCTCGACCTGGGTTACGTGGCGTTCTACGCCATCGGTGCTTATGGGTTGGCGCTCGGTTACCAATACCTTGGCTTGGGCTTCTGGACGGTGCTGCCGCTGGCGGCGATCATCGCTGGCCTTGCCGGCTGCATTCTCGGTTTTCCGGTGTTGCGCCTGCACGGTGACTACCTGGCAATCGTGACCCTGGGCTTCGGTGAAATCATCCGGTTGATCCTCAATAACTGGCTGTCCCTGACCGGTGGCCCGAATGGTATGGCCGCTCCGTTGCCAACCTTCTTCGGCATCGAGTTCGGCAAAAGGGCTAAAGAGGGTGGGGTGCCGTTTCATGAGTTTTTCGGCATCGCCTATAACTCGGATGTGAAGTACTACTTCATCTACGCCGTGTTGTTCCTGGTGGTGCTGGCCGTGCTGTACATCAAGCACCGCTTGACCCGCATGCCGGTCGGTCGCGCCTGGGAAGCCTTGCGTGAAGATGAAATCGCTTGCCGCTCCATGGGTCTGAACCACGTACTGGTCAAACTCTCGGCGTTCACCATCGGTGCATCGACGGCCGGTCTGGCCGGGGTGTTCTTCGCCACTTATCAAGGCTTCGTCAACCCGACCTCGTTCACTTTCTTCGAATCGGCCCTGATCCTCGCCATCGTGGTACTCGGCGGGATGGGCTCCACCATCGGCGTGGTGATTGCAGCGTTCGTGCTGACCGTTGCGCCGGAGCTGCTACGCGGCTTTGCGGAATATCGCGTGCTGCTGTTCGGCGTGCTGATGGTGTTGATGATGATCTGGCGACCGCGCGGCCTGATTCGGATCAGCCGTACCGGTGTGACCCCGCGTAAAGGAGTAGCGCCATGAGCGAAGTCGTACTCTCGGTCGAGAAGCTGATGATGCACTTCGGCGGCATCAAGGCGTTGAGCGATGTCAGCCTCAAGGTGCATCGCAACTCGATCTTCGCCCTGATCGGCCCCAACGGCGCCGGCAAGACCACCGTGTTCAACTGCCTGACCGGGTTCTACAAGGCCTCCGGCGGCAAGATCGAACTCAATACCCGTGGCGAGCGCACCGATGTCATCCAGCTGCTGGGCGAATCGTTCAAAGCCACCGATTTCGTTTCGCCGAAAAGCTTCATCACCCGGCTCCGCTACAAGATGTTCGGCGGCACCCACCTGGTGAACCGGGCAGGCCTGGCGCGCACGTTCCAGAACATTCGCCTGTTCAAGGAAATGTCGGTGCTGGAAAACCTGCTGGTGGCCCAGCACATGTGGGTCAATCGCAACATGTTGGCCGGTATCCTCAACACCAAGGGTTATCGCAAAGCCGAAAGCGATGCGCTGGACCACGCGTTCTACTGGCTGGAAGTGGTGGACCTGGTGGACTGCGCCAACCGTCTGGCCGGTGAGCTGTCCTACGGTCAGCAACGCCGTCTGGAAATCGCCAGGGCCATGTGCACCCGGCCGCAGATCATCTGTCTCGACGAACCGGCCGCCGGCCTCAACCCTCAGGAAACCGAAGCGCTGAGCGCGATGATCCGGCTGCTGCGCGACGAGCACGATCTGACCGTGGTGCTGATCGAACACGACATGGGCATGGTAATGAGCATTTCCGACCACATCGTGGTGCTGGACCACGGCATCGTCATCGCCGAGGGCGGACCTGATGCGATTCGTAACGATCCGAAAGTGATTGCGGCCTACCTAGGCGCCGATGAAGAGGAAGTGGTGCTATGAGCCAACCCATCCTCGAACTCAAGGAACTGGACGTGTTTTACGGGCCGATCCAGGCTCTGAAGAAAGTCTCGCTGCACATCAATGAAGGTGAAACTGTCAGCTTGATCGGCTCCAACGGCGCCGGTAAATCGACCTTGCTGATGTCGATTTTCGGTCAGCCACGGGCGGCGGATGGGCAGATCATCTATCAGGGTGTGGATATCACTCACAAATCATCCCACTACATCGCGTCCAACGGCATCGCTCAATCGCCGGAAGGGCGGCGGGTGTTCCCCGACATGACCGTCGAGGAAAACCTGCTGATGGGCACCATTCCTATCGGTGACAAGTACGCCAAGGAAGACATGCAACGCATGTTCGAGTTGTTCCCGCGACTCGAAGAGCGGCGCACCCAACGGGCCATGACCATGTCCGGCGGCGAGCAGCAAATGCTCGCTATCGCACGTGCGCTGATGAGCCGGCCGAAACTGCTGTTGCTTGACGAGCCGAGCCTGGGTCTGGCGCCGATTGTGGTGAAACAGATCTTCGCGACTCTGCGGGAATTGGCCAAAACCGGCATGACCATCTTCCTGGTGGAGCAGAACGCCAACCACGCCCTCAAACTGTCGGACCGGGCGTACGTGATGGTCAACGGCGAGATCCGCCTCACGGGCACCGGCAAGGAGTTGCTGGTTAACGAGGAAGTGCGTAACGCCTATCTCGGCGGCCACTGAGTCTGCACTGCAACAACAAGCCCCGACGAGCAATCCCCGGGGCTTTTTTACACCTCCAAAACACCACTAATCCCTGTGGGAGCGAGCTTTCTGGAAATTGTGGAAAACAATATTCACAAGCTCTCAAAGCGCGACATAAAGCCGCTGCAAATAGTTGTTTTGTCACGGTTTTGACTTGTCCCCGTTTGCTGTGGAGCTGGCTGTGAATAACGTGGGAGTAGCTGGCTGAAAGCCTTTGAAACCGTGCCTTGCAGAGTTATGGTTGTTTTTTGATCAGGCGTTTTTGCGGGACCGCGAGCGGGCTTTGTCAACCTTTTTGTTGGTGACGAAAGCAGGGCGAAATGGAGTGGAGCTGCCTGTGGATAAGTCTGTGGTTAAACTCTGGAAAGACTCGGCTGAAGGCCGTAGTTACTGGCTTGGCGCCATCGTCGGTGGGGCCGGTCAATCGTGCAAAATGCCATGGCTGCACAGCTGGCGTTCCAGGGTCAAGCAAAAAAATTTCCAATTTGCCCGCAAAGCCTTGTGCCCCGCGGCTTACAGCTTTTCGACTTGCCCCCGGAAACTGTGGACCGGCCTGTGGATAAGGTGCGCGCACATGGCTGAAAGCCACGGCAGGCAAGGCGTGGCAACGTTTGATCTTTTTTTGTACAGCTTCTGCGGTAGTTGCCGCTGTGGGCAAGGCCGGGCATGCTGCCTGCTGATTTTCTATTCCAGTGGCTGTCGATCAGCCGAAGCAAGGAGAACACGATGTCCAACACCCTGTTTATTACCGGCGCGACCTCCGGTTTTGGTGAAGCCTGCGCCCGTCGTTTTGCCGAAGCCGGCTGGAAACTGGTGCTGACCGGCCGTCGTGAAGAGCGCCTCAATGCGCTGTGCGCCGAGTTGTCGAAGCAGACTGAGGTCCATGGCCTGGTGCTCGACGTGCGTGATCGCAAGGCCATGGAGGAGGCAATCGCCAACCTGCCGCCATCCTTCGCCAAACTGCGCGGGCTGATCAACAACGCCGGCCTGGCCCTGGGCGTTGACCCGGCGCCCAAGTGCGACCTCGACGATTGGGACACCATGGTCGACACCAACATCAAAGGCCTGATGTACAGCACTCGTCTGTTGTTGCCCCGCCTGATTGCTCACGGTCGCGGCGCCGGCATCGTCAACCTCGGCTCCATCGCCGGCAACTACCCGTACCCGGGCAGCCATGTGTATGGCGCGAGCAAGGCGTTCGTCAAACAGTTCTCCCTGAACCTGCGCTGCGACCTGCAAGGTACGGGTGTGCGGGTCAGCAATATCGAGCCGGGCCTGTGCGAAAGCGAGTTTTCGCTGGTGCGTTTTGCTGGTGATCAGGAGCGTTACAACGCGACCTACGCCGGTGCCGAGCCAATCCAGCCGCAAGACATTGCCGACACCATTTTCTGGGTGCTCAATGCCCCGGCGCACATCAATATCAACAGCCTGGAGCTGATGCCGGTGAGCCAGACGTGGAGCGGGTTTGCGATTGAGCGTAATGCCAAGGCTTAAGATCGCGTAACGGCCATCGCGGGCAAGCCCGGCTCCCACAGGATTTGTGTTGAATCGCCGTTTCGCAAACGACACAAACCTTGTGGGAGCCGGGCTTGCCCGCGATAGCAATCTCTCAGTCAGCCGAGATAGTCGGCTAATCCGCGATAGCAGGTTGCCAAGTGATAAGGCGTGGTCGACGGCATGTCCCGACGGGTCACATCCCCGTTCTCGTCACGGCACTCATACCAGCCACCCGCATGCAGAAAGCGCTGTTGCAACGCCTGCAACTGGTGCAGCACCGCGGCCTCGCTGTCTGGTCGCAAGGTCAGGGCACGCAGGTATTCAGCCTGAGCCCAGATTCGCTGCGTAGCGTCCCGAGGTGGGCCGTTCGGTTCCAGGTCGAGCATGGCCCGCACGGCGCCGGTCTGTTGATCGACGCCCAGTTGTTCGGTGAACGCAAAAGCACGTTCCAGAGAAGCATGCAGTGCCGAACCGCGCAGCAACGAAGACGATTCCAGCAGGAAATACCACTCGAACTGGTGCCCCGGTTCAAACCAGTTATCCACAGCGCCCAGCGGTTTTTCCATCAACACACCGTGTTGCGGGTCGATAAAACGCTTTTGCATCGCTGTGCATAACTCTACGAGCGCGACTTGCACTGCGATGTCTTTGCGCATCGACAGCGTGGCGAGGAAGGCTTCGGCCAAGTGCATCAGGGGATTTTGCAGCGGCCCGGACTCGAGCGAGGACCAGTCACGGTCGAGGCTGGCTTCGTACAGGCCGTCGCCCGTGGCGAAGCGCTGCGCGACCACTTCCAGTACGGCGTTGAGCACCGATTCCACCAGCGGCTCGCGGACCTTGTCCCAGTAATGGGCGCAGGCGAACAGAATGAAGGCGTGGGTGTAGAGGTCTTTGCGCTGATCCAGAGGCGCGCCCTGCGGGTCGACGCTATAGAACCAGCCGCCATGCTCGGCATCGTGGAAATGCTGCTGCAGGGAGCGGAACAGCGCTGCGGCGCGCTCTTCGGCGGCCGGTACCTGGCCGATCAGGCTGGAAAACAGGTAGAGCTGCCGCGCGCAGGCCATGGCCCGATAGCGTTGGGGAGGCAGCGGTTGGTGCTCGGCGTCCAGCGCCTCATAGGGCAGCGCCATGTCGGCATTCCAGCCGGGACCTTGCCAGAGCGGCACGATCACGTCCTGGAAGTGCTGTTGCACCGAGGCAAACAGAGCGGTCAGTTCAGGCAGGGAGGCGGAGCGGGAAACAGGCGGCATTGGCTGGCGTCGTCACGGCAGGGTTGATTGCGCGACATGTTAGCAGAGAGGCCGGCCGGAGAGATGCGGTGTCTGTCAGACCGCTATCGCGAGCAAGCTCGGCTCCCACAGGAGTACGCATTCCACTGTGGGAGCCGAGCTTGCTCGCGATGAGGGCATCACAGGCGATAAAGAAATCAGCCCGCCAACAACCACACGCCAGTTGCCGCCGACGCTGCACCCGCCAGTCGAACCAATGGCGCCGCCGCTTGAGGCAACACCCGCACGACGGCGTAACCCAACCCATGCAACGCAGCTGTCGCCGCGACAAAACCGGTGGCATACGCCCAAGGGCTAGACATGTCCGGCAATTCCAAGCCGTGCGCCACCCCATGGAACAGCGCAAACAAAGCGGTTGCCGCAACGGCGAGGCTCAACGGTGGACGCACTGCCAAAGCCACCGCCAGACCCAGCGCCAGCACCGACGCCGCAATCCCGCTCTCCAGTGCCGGCAGGTTCAGCCCTTCAAACCCCAGCAATCCACCGATCAGCATGATGCCGACGAATGTGCACGGCAGCGCCCAGCGTGCAGCGCCTTTCTGCTGCGCCGCCCACAAACCGACCGCAACCATTGCCAGCAAGTGATCGAGGCCTCCGATCGGGTGGCTGATGCCGGCGATCAAACCGTTGTCGCCATGCCCCGGGTGGGCGAAGGCGATGGCCGGGGTCAGCAGCAGGGCCATGGCGCCCAGAATGCGTTTAAGTGTCATGGATAAGCTTCCTTGTTGATAATAGTTGATCGTGTTCACGCCGCTGTCAGCAGGCCCTGGCGTTCGATAAAGGCGATGATTTCTTCCAGGCCGAGGCCAGTTTTCTGGTTGCTGAAAACGAATGGCTTGCCGTTGCGCATGCGTTTAGTGTCGCTGTCCATCAACTCCAGCGACGCACCCACCAATGGCGCGAGGTCAACTTTATTGATCACCAGCAGATCCGATTTGCAGATCCCCGGCCCACCCTTGCGCGGCAGTTTGTCGCCTGCCGAGACGTCGATCACGTAGAGGGTCAGGTCGGACAGTTCCGGGCTGAAGGTGGCAGACAGGTTGTCACCACCGGATTCCACAAGGATCAGGTCCAGCCCCGGAAAGCGGCGGTTCAGTTGGTCCACGGCTTCGAGGTTGATCGAGGCGTCTTCGCGGATCGCCGTGTGCGGGCAGCCGCCGGTTTCCACGCCGATGATCCGCTCCGGCGCCAGCGCTTCGTTGCGCACTAGAAAGTCGGCGTCTTCGCGGGTGTAGATGTCGTTGGTGACCACCGCCAGGTTGTAGCGGTCGCGCAAGGCCAGGCACAGAGCCAGGGTCAGAGCGGTTTTGCCGGAACCGACCGGGCCGCCGATGCCGACGCGCAGAGGTTGTGTGTTCATGTGCTACTCCAAAATAACAGGCCCAAAATAAAGGCCCTAGGAACGGAACAGACGGCTGTACTGGCGCTCATGGGCCATGCACGCCAGGGACAGGCCAAATGCAGCGCTGCCATAGTGTTCGGGGTTGATTCGGGTGGCGTTCTGCTGAGCCTCTTGCAGCAGCGGCAGCAGTTCGCTGGTCAGGCGTTGCGCGGCTTGCTGACCCAGCGGCAGGGTTTTCATCAACACCGCCAGTTGGTTTTCCAGCCAACTCCAGAGCCACGCCGCCAGCGCGTCCTGAGGGCTGATATTCCAGGCGCGAGCGGCCAGTGCCCAGCCCAGTGCCAGGTGCGGCTCGGGACGTTGTTCAAGAAAGGCGCGGGCCGGAGCATCAAGCTCCGGCAAACCGTTGAGCAGTTGCTGCAACGAATAACCCATCTGCCGACTCTCCTGATGCAGCTCGCGGGTTTCCCGGCTGGCGCGATGTTCTTCGCAGCGTTGCAGCAATTCACCCCAGTTTTCATCAAAGGCGGCCACGCAATGGGCGAGCAGCAACGGCGCTTCGAAACGCGCCAGGTTCAGCAGCAACTGATCACTGATCCAGCAACGGGCGCTATTGGAGTCGCTGACGCGGCCGTTATCCACCGCCATTTCCAGGCCTTGGGAATAGCTGTAACCGCCAATCGGCAACTGCGGACTGGCCAGGCGCAACAGCGCCCAGGCCGGGTTCATAGCCGCACGCCGAACTGGTGCAGTTTCGGCGGGTAGTTGAAGTCTTCATCGCCGTGGCGCGAATGATGATGGCCGCCGCCATAGGCGCCGTGTTCCGGTTGGAACGGCGCTTCGATGTTCTCGACCTTGGCCTCAAGCTGTTCGAGCATGGCCTTGAGCACGTAGTCGTCGAGCAGGCGCAACCAGCCGTCGCCGATTTGCAGGGCGACGTGGCGGTTGCCGAGGTGATAGGCCGCGCGAGTCAGTTCGAAAGCATTGGCGCAAGTGACGTGCAGCAATTGTTCGGCCCGGGCGCAGACGCGCACGATGCGCCCGTCTTCGGCTTGCAGGCACTCGCCGTCGTAAAGCGGTGGCTGACCGCGCTCCAAAAACAAACCGACGTCTTCACCCTCGGCACTGAAACAGCGCAAACGGCTTTTGCTCCGGGCTTCGAAGGTCAGGTGCAACTCGGCGGCCCAGACGGGTTGAGGGTCGATTCTGCGATGAATCACCAGCATCGGAAGGCTTCCAGCAATGGACAATGCTTAGGCTAGAGCAAGGGGCTTGCCAATCGGGTGAAACGTAGGAAATGCCTGTCGGAGCTCAGCAAATGCATCCAGGATGCTGCGGCGATTTGGATGAATTTGGTGCGGTGCAGAGCTGCTCGCACCAAATTGCGGCGCACAAAAAAAGATCGCAGCCTTCGGCAGCTCCTACAGGGAAATGCGATCCATGTAGGAGCTGCCGAAGGCTGCGATCTTTTAAGAAGTCACTCGGTGCTGCCCAAGCCTTGCCAGTGTTTGAGGCCGATAAAGATAAAGCGCAACTGCTGGGTAATTTTCGCTTGCGGCGTCAGATGCTCGGGCAGCGCCTGCGCCGGCGGATCAATGATGTCCGGCAAGGTCGCGAACACGCTTTTAACAATCAGATCAGCCATGACGCTCAGGCCGGCGATGTCCAGGTGTTGCAGTTTCGGCATCAAGGACAAGTCGGCCGCCAGGTCCGAGCTGATGTCTTCGCGCAAGCGGCCAATGGCCAGCCGCACCGGCAGCGAGCCGCCGTACTGCTCGCGGGCCAGAAACAGGAACTGCGAGCGATTGGCCGTAACCACGTCGAGAAAGATCCGCACCGAGGCGTCAATGATGCCGCCCATGACGAACTCGTTGTGGCGCACCAGGCGAATGGTTTCGCGGAAGGTTTGACCGACTTCACTCACCAATACCAGGCCCAATTCATCCATATCGGCGAAATGCCGGTAGAAACCGGTGGGCACGATCCCGGCGGTTCGGGCGACTTCGCGCAGGCTCAGGCTGCCGAATCCTCGGCCACATTCCATCAAGTGGCGGGCAGCGTCCATCAGGGCGTTGCGGGTCTGTTGTTTCTGTTCGGCGCGGGGCAGCATCGCAAGGGTGTTTTCTGGATAAGACAGCGGCGCACTCTAGCAAATCGGCTTTGCCGGCGTCGAATGACTATCGGGGAATCAAGCGGGGAAGTGAGGCATCTATAACGTCAAAAGCCCAATCCGGAGATTGGGCTTTTTTTCAGGGCCGCCATGGGCTCAGCTCAAAGCGCTGTTGCGTTCGATGACACGGTCACCACCACCTTCGGCCAGGGTTTGACCTTGTGGAGTGCGATCGGAACCATCAGCAGCCAGGGTCTGACCTTGTGGAGTGCGATCGGAACCATCAGCAGCCAGGGTCTGACCTTGTGGAGTGCGATCGGAACCGTCAGCAGCCAGGGTTTGACCTTGTGGAGTGCGATCGGAACCATCAGCAGCCAGGGTCTGACCTTGTGGAGTGCGATCGGAACCATCAGCAGCCAGGGTCTGACCTTGTGGAGTGCGATCGGAACCGTCAGCAGCCAGGGTCTGACCTTGTGGAGTGCGATCGGAACCGTCAGCAGCCAGGGTTTGACCTTGTGGAGTACGGTCCGAGCCATCCTGGGTGATCAGGCCTTTTTCTTTCAGGCGATCATTGCCACCTTCGGCGACGGTTTGGCTGAACACCGAGTGGGTGGATTTGACTTGTGGGGTCGCCTGGTCAGCAGCTGGCAGGGCGAAAGCCGTGCTGGCCAGCATTGAGAGGGTAAGGCTAAGCAGTAATTGGCGTTTCATGATTAGGTGCTCCGTAGGAGGGCGATAAAGTGGGTACGAGGGCAATGCTACTCTCGATAAGTCGATATAAAAGTTCATAAACGCAATGGTAATAATCAACGGAATTGATTGTTCCGTGAAACGGCTCTAAATCGGGCGTTTCCGGCGGACGTTTTTGCGCTGAGATGGGTATTTTCCACTCACTTGCGCCTTGCAAAAGTGCGGGTCCGGTAACGCTGGATCGAGGGGGCATCCTGTCGCCGACCGATTATTTGAGCGTTAAGCGGCATTTCGGTTAAACCTGCGCGCCATTTCCCAGTCCTAGACTCCATGGCAGGCCGGTTCTGACCTAACGTTTCAAACGTGCGTCGCAGTCAGGGCGCTCAGTCGTATCAGGAGCCCTGTGCAATGACGCGCACTCGTAAAGTTTTTACTTGGACCCTCGCCAGCCTGGTTGTCCTGCTGGCCGTACTGGTTCTGATCATCGCGTTCTTCGATTGGAACCGGATCAAACCACCGCTTAACGCCAAAGTTTCCGAAGAGCTGCACCGCCCGTTCGCCATCAATGGCAACCTCGCGGTGGTCTGGCAGCGTGAGCCCGACGAGGGGGGCTGGCGTGCCTGGGTGCCGTGGCCGCATGTTGTGGCGGAGGACTTGAGCCTGGGCAACCCGGACTGGTCGAAGAAGCCGAAGATGGTCACCCTCAAACGCGTCGAGTTGCGCCTCTCGCCCCTGGCCTTGCTGGCGCAGCGCGTGGTGATCCCGCGTATTGACCTGACCGAACCGAATGCCGACCTCCAGCGCCTTACCGACGGTCGCGCCAACTGGACCTTCAAGTTCGACCCCAAAGACCCGAACGCCGAGCCATCCAGCTGGGTGGTGGACATCGGTGCGATCGGCTTCGACAAAGGCCACGTGATCCTCGACGACCAGAACCTGAAGACTCAGCTCGACTTGATCATCGACCCGCTGGGCAAGCCGATTCCGTTCAGTGACATCGTCGGTGACAAAGCCGCGAAAACCGCGTCGGAGAAGGGTGCCGCGCCGCAGGATTATGCGTTTGCGCTGAAGGTCAAAGGCCAATACCACGGCCAGAAACTCGCGGGCGAAGGCAAGATCGGCGGCCTGCTGGCGTTGCAGGACGCGGCCAGACCGTTCCCGCTTCAAGCAAAAGTGAAAATCGCCGACACCCGTGTCGAACTGACCGGTACCCTCACCGATCCACTGAACCTCGGTGCCCTGGATTTGCGCCTGAAACTGGCCGGCACCAGCCTGGGCAATCTCTACCCGCTGACCGGCGTGACCCTGCCGGACACACCGCCGTACGAGACTGACGGGCACTTGATCGCCAAGCTGAATGAAGCGGGCGGCGCGGTTTTCCGTTACGAAGAATTCAACGGCAAGATCGGTCAGAGCGACATCCATGGCAGCCTGGCCTATGTTGCCAGCCAGCCGCGCCCGAAACTCAGCGGCTCGTTGCTATCCAATCAACTGCTGTTTGCCGACCTGGCCCCGCTGATCGGTGCCGATTCCAACGCCAAACAAAAGGCCCGTGGCGGTGAAAGCAAGCAGCCGGCGGACAAGGTATTGCCGGTCGAAGAGTTCAAAACCGAGCGCTGGCGCGATATGGATGCTGACGTCGAGTTCACCGGCAAGCGCATCGTCCACAGCGAAAAACTGCCGTTTAACGATCTCTACACCCACCTGATACTCACTGACGGTGTGCTGAGCCTTGAGCCCCTGCGCTTCGGCGTGGCCGGTGGCAACCTGGATGCTCAGATTCGCCTCAATAGCCGAACCGAACCGTTGGAAGGCCGGGCCAAACTTACCGCACGCAAGTTCAAACTCAAGCAGCTGTTCCCGACCTTTGAGCCGATGAAAACCAGTTTCGGCGAACTGAATGGCGATGCCGACATCACCGGTCGTGGCAACTCGGTGGCCAAACTGCTGGGCACCGCCAATGGCAATCTGAAGATGCTGATTAACGATGGCGCTATCAGTCGTGAGTTGATGGAGCTGGCCGGGCTGAACGTCGGCAACTATGTGGTGAGCAAGATCTTTGGCGACAAGGAAGTGAAGATCAACTGCGCTGCCGCCGACTTCGACATCAAGACTGGTCTGGCGACTACGCGCCTGTTCGTCTTCGATACCGAAAACGCGATCATCTACATTGATGGCACCGCCAATATGGCGACTGAGCAACTGGACCTGACCATCACCCCGGAATCCAAGGGATGGCGCTTGATATCGCTGCGTTCGCCGCTGTACGTGCGGGGGAAGTTCATCAAGCCTGATGCAGGTGTGAAGGCTGTGCCGCTGATACTGCGCGGGGCGGGGATGGTGGCGTTGGGGGTGATTGCGGCGCCGGCGGCGGGGTTGCTGGCGCTGGTGGCACCAAGCGGTGGCGAACCGAATCAGTGCGCGCCGTTGCTGGAGCAGATGAAGGCCGGCAAGGCGCCCGTGACCGTTAAACCCAACAAGTAATCAGGTGCCTATAAGGACGTCATCGCGAGCAAGCTCGCTCGCGATGGCGGTCTTCTTCCTGGGCCAGGATGTCTTACCTTGGAGTGCGTTCTCCCGTAGGAGCTGCCGAAGGCCGCGATCTTGGCAATAGCCCCGACAACGCTGCTTCTTCCTGCAACCACGCAAAAAACGCCCGGACCGGCGGATGCCGTTCGCGCCCCGGAACGCACAGTGCAGCGTAACCGGCACCATCGACCTGAACCTTCCCCTTGTAAGCCACCAGCAAACCACTGGCCACGCTCTCGGACACCAGAATATTGCTCGCCAGCACCAGGCCTTGCCCGGCAATCGCCGCTTGCAGGGCGTAATGCTCTTCGTCGTATTCGCGAACCGCTGGTTGCCCCGCAAGCCAGTTCTCGCCGGATTGTGCGCACCAAGCCTCCCAGCCGTGGGCGTACAGTTTGGAGTTATGCCAGCGCACACTGATCAGCGTCGGCGTTCGGCTGGCGGCCAGGGCGACTTGCTCCGGCGAGCCATAAACACCGAAGGATTCGTCGAACAGACACAGGCCATAAAGGTTCGGGTAATCACCGAGGCTATAGCGCAGCACCAGATCGACGCTGGCGTCCTGATGCAAATCGATGACTTCGCAATGGGTATCGAGCCGCAGGCTGATGTTCGGGTGCCGGGCGTAGAACCGGCCCAGTCGGGGCACCAGCCATAACGCAGCGAAAGCAGCGGTGGTGGAGATCGTCAGGCTCGCGCCGCTGCGTTGCGGGCGCAGTGTGTCGACACTTTGCGCCACTTCCAGCAAGGCACCGTGCAAGCTGTGGAACAGCCGTTCACCGCAGTCCGTCAGGCGAACTTGCCGTGGCAACCGCTCGAATAACGGCACACCGAGCCAGGTCTCCAGCGAACGAATCTGATGGGAAACCGCCGTCGGCGTCACCGAGAGTTCTTCGGCGGCTGCCTTGAAGCTCAGCAGGCGCGAGGCGGATTCAAAGGCGCGCAGGGCGGTCAGCGGCAGCGAGGCAAACATTGAAAGCTCCATGGATGAAATAGATTCATCCAGACTGATTTTTGTTCATTTGAAGAGGGGCGGTTACACGCTTCAAGCTATAAGCCACAAGCAGTTTTAGTTTAGTCCTTCAGGAGATTCAGATGAGCACAATTCTTGCCGTGCATGCCAGCCCCCGGGGCGACCGTTCTCACTCCCGGCGCTTGGCCGAGGTGTTTCTTTCAGCCTGGCAAGCGGCCAATCCGCAGTCGCACCTGACCCGTCGCGAAGTCGGTCGGGCGTTGATTCCGCCGGTCAACGAGGCTTTTGTGGCCGCCGCGTTTTACCCCGAGCCCGATGCACGGCCGCTGTCGATGCAGGCCGACCTGGCGTTCAGCGATGAATTGGTGGGCGAGGTACTCGGTCACGATTTATTGGTGATTTCCACGCCGATGCACAACTTCAGCGTGCCCAGCGGCCTCAAGGCCTGGATCGATCAGATTGTGCGGTTGGGGTTGACCTTCAATCACACCCTGGACAATGGCGTCGCTCAATACGAGCCGCTGGTGCAGGGCAAAAAGGCGTTGATCGTCACCAGTCGCGGCGGGTTCGGTTTCGGGCCCGGTGGAGAACTTGAGGCGATGAACCATGCCGACCCGTTGTTGCGAACGGCATTGGGGTTCATCGGCATCACCGACATCACGGTCGTGGCCGCCGAAGGCGAAGAATCCGAGGCGCGCACCTTCCAGATCTCCGCCGCCGAGGCCGAGCAGCGTTTGCGGGCGCTGGCCAGGGAGTTCTAGATGGCCTGGCTGTTTTTGCTGATCGCCGCCGGCTTCGAAGTCACCTTTGCCATGGGCATGAAGTACGCCGAGGGCTTCACCCGGCTCTGGCCGTCGATGATCACCGTGGTGGCCGCGGTGGGCGGGATCTACTTCCTGACCCTGGCCCTGCGCGAGTTGCCGGTGAGCATCGCTTACCCGATCTGGACCGCCATCGGCTCACTGGGCACGGTGTTTCTCGGGTTTGCGTTGCTCGGTGAAAGCCTGACGGCGGTCAAACTGGTGTCGGTCGGATTGATCGTGGCGGGGGTGGTGGGGCTGAAGTAGCGCGGGATGTCATAGACTGGTCGTCGAGTTGTCATCTTCGATGCCGATGCTTGGCTGATGTCTTGCATTCAGCCTTGCGTCACCTCACCGATCACAAGGAAGTTCGCCCATGTCGCAAGGTTCTGCCACGCGTTACCCGTTGGTGCTGGTCCCGGGAATGCTCGGGTTTATCCGTCTGCTGATTTATCCATATTGGTACGGGATCGTCTCGGCGTTGCGCCGCGGTGGGGCTACGGTGATTGCAGTACAGGTTTCTCCGCTCAATTCCAGCGAAGTGCGTGGTGAGCAGTTGCTGGCGCGGATCGAGGAGATTCTGCGGGAAACCGGGGCCGAGAAGGTTAACCTGATCGGCCATAGCCAGGGCTCGCTCACCGCCCGTTACGCCGCTGCCAAACGCCCGGATCGGGTGGCGTCGGTGACGTCGGTGGCAGGGCCCAATCACGGTTCGGAGCTGGCGGATTACCTGCACAAGCACTATCCGGGAGACAGCGCCAAGGGGCGTTTACTCAGCGTTTTACTGCGCTGGATCAGTGCGCTGATGAGCCTGCTGGAGACCGGTTATCGCGGACCGAAATTGCCGGTGGATATCCATGCCTCCCATCATTCACTGACGACTGAAGGCGTGGCGCTGTTCAACCAGCGTTATCCACAGGGCTTGCCTGAAACCTGGGGCGGGCATGGGCCGGAAGAGGTCAACGGCGTGCGGTATTACTCCTGGTCCGGGACCTTGCAGCCGGGCAAGACCGATCGTGGGCGAAACCTGTTTGATGGGACCAACCGCAGTTGTCGTTTGTTTGCCGGGACCTTCGTTCGAGAAGTCGGGCATTGCGACGGAATGGTCGGGCGTTACAGCTCGCATCTGGGGACAGTGATCGGCGATGAGTATCCGATGGATCACTTCGACATCGTCAATCAGTCGTTGGGTTTGGTGGGGAAGGGGGCGGAGCCGGTCCGGTTGTTTGTCGAGCATGCTGCGCGGCTGAAGACCGCGGGTCTATAAGATCAAAAGATCGCAGCCTTCGGCAGCTCCTACGTTGGAATGCGTTCTCCCGTAGGAGCTGCCGAAGGCTGCGATCTTTTTCTATCAGGCGACGCTGATCTTGCGGCCCAACACCGTGGTCCAGCGCTCCGAAAGAATCACCCCACCCAACGTCAACATCCCGCCGACCAGGTGATACATCGCCAACTGCTCATGCAGCACCACCGCCGCAATCAGCGCAGTAATCAACGGCAGCAGATTGAAAAACAGCGTGGTCCGGCTCGGCCCCAGGCGGATCACGGCCTGCATCCACGCCAATGGCGCAAGCATCGAGGCCAGCAGGCAGGCGTAAAGCACCAGCGGAATGTTCTGCAGCGTCGGGCCGATCTTCGGTGAAGCAAGGAACAGCGGAAACAGCACCACCACCGCTACCCATACCTGCAAGTACAGCAACACCAGCGGCGGTAATCTCAGCTGCCATTTTTTCAGCAGCGTGCTGTAGATCGCGTAGGCCAGGGTGGCGATCAGCATCATCGCGTCACCCAGGTTCACCCCGTGTTCAAGCAGCGCACCAAGGCTGCCGGATGAGACGACCACCAAAACCCCCGCGAACGACAGCACCGCACCGGCCAGTGCGCCGATGGTCAGGCGCTGGCCGAGGCTAATGATCGCCATGGCCAGCGACATCAGTGGCATCAGCGACAGGATGATGCCCATGTTGGTGGCCGAGGTCAGGCTCGCCGCGAAGTACGCCAGGCTTTGGTAGACAGCCATGCCGAGCACGCCGAGCACAAAGATCTTGCCCAGGTTCGGGCGGATCGCTGGCCAATGGGCGATCACCGGTTTGAGCATGAAGGGTGTGAACAGCAGTCCGGCAAGCAGCCAGCGGTAAAAGCCGATCTCGGCGGGGAAGATCGCCCCGGCCGACATCTTGGTGATCACGGTGTTGCCGGCCCAAATGAAAATGGCCAGCAGGGGATAAGCGTATTGCATCAGAGAAAACCAGAGCGTTAATGAGGGGTGATTATCGCTTGTCTGGATACAAGCCTATACTTCGATCCAGACAACCTGCCCCTGATGACGGACAGCATGAACAGTAAACACATCGATCTGCTCGACTTCAGCGAACTGCCTGCCCCGGTGTACTTCCGTTATGCCGACTTTGATGCACATCGTTATGCCTCGGCGCACCGTCATCCATGGGGCACGCTGGAGTATTCGGCCCACGGCGTATTGCACATGGAAATCGGTGGCAGCCGCTTCATGTCGCCGCCGCAATATGCGGTGTGGGTGCCGCCGCAGACCGAGCACAGCTTCTATAGCCATCAGCCCATCAACTATCGCGCGGTCTGCCTGGCTCCGCTGATGTGCCAGGAACTGCCGCAACAGGCCTGCACCCTGGCCATCAGCGACATCCTCAAAGCAATCCTCAAAGACTTTGCCTCACGCGATGTGAAGATTCCCGAGCACGACGCTGACAAACGTCTGGCTCAGGTGTTGGTAGATCAGCTGCAACAGGCGCCCATCCACGAGTGTTATTTGCCCTACGCCAGCAGCTCGGGATTGCTCGGGATACTCGAAGCCTTGCAGGCCGAGCCCGGTGATAACCGGCCCTTGGCGGAATGGGCCGCGCAGATCCATGTCAGCGAACGCACCCTGGCGCGGCGGTTTGTGCGTGAGTTGGGCATGAGTTTTGGTGAGTGGCGGCAGCGGTTGCGGTTTCTGGCGGCGATCGAAGCGCTGGACAGCCACCGCAGCATTCAGGAGATCGCGTTCGACATGGGCTACAGCACCGGTTCAGCGTTTATCGCGATGTTTCAACGCCAGGCAGGGTGCACGCCGGAACAGTATCGGCGACACCGGGGAGGCTGATGCTCCTGAGTTGTATTTTTTCTTAAAAATTATTGAATGAAAGTTAAATTAAATATTGCGGTGTCGTGTGTTTGTGGCGTTGTTTAATTAACATCTATTTTTTTGCGAAGCCTCTTACACGTTTTGTCGGAAACACACTCAATAAAATTTCTATGCCTCGCTGTATGCTCCAGTATGCATTTATTAACTTGCTTTGGAGTTGTCAGTCATGGGGCATTCAGTTCTAGTTCGCGGACCGTCCGTATTAATTGCGCAAGAAAAAGGTATTCATCATGAATTTATCAAAGAGGCTATGCCCGCATGGGTGGCTGATGCCTCGTTGGAAAGAGTGCATGCGCTGAAACTAGGGCTGTCCGGTATCCCTCGATGGAGTAAGGAGGCGCCTTCGGCATTGCACTCAAGTCTGAAAAAAACGATGGTGGCGAGTTGGAAAGCCCAAAATGATGTCGACCGAATGCTCGGTGAATTGCAGGATGTTTACGCGTTTGCCGAACCCTTACTGCATCAGGCATTGAAAAAACAATACGGAATCGACGTCGATGTCAGAAGCACTTATTTAAAATTGTTCTCTCCGGAAAAGTTGTCCCCGTGGGCGCTTAACATTACGGGCGGTGTCAAATCTCGAACCGTCTCCATGCTCGATGCGGCATTGCACAACTTTGCACTCAATGAAGTCCTTCTCCCTGACTCGCAGTTTATTTCCAGACCTGACGAACTGGGTCACTTTGAAATACTGGGCATCCGAAACAAGATATCTATCGAGCAGTTCAAGACAGTGTGTCGAGTGCTGGATGTTGGCGCTCAATACAAGGAACACCTCGAAAGTTATTTGCGTCCCACCGATGGCCTGGCACAGGGATGGGTGCAGAACAAAGTCATCAAAAGTCAGCAACACGCGCTGAACGCCGCCACAGATTGGGCCTTGATGCGAAAAGATATCTCGGCCAACGGCTATCGGGTGGTGAAGGGCATACTCGAAGGGGTTAAAGGCCTGAAACTGGAAGGCATCCCGGTTCGTTATTATCACCTGACGATGCTGGACACCCGGCTGCACGGCATTGTGCTGATCACCGGTGATCTGGACGCACCTGGTGCAGGGAGGCGACTCATTGCCTATGTGCCGAACGACCCCGAGCATCCGTTGAAAGAGTATGCGTCGCTGGGCGAGTTCTCGCTCGAACTCACCCGCCAGTTACGCGACGCTGGCCAGGCGCCCGCTCGTGAGGGCCTCCCCTACAGGCGCAGTTATCAGCAGTTCTTCAGCCGCTTTGTCGCCCATCAGCGCCGCGGGCATTTCTTTGCCGAGCTTAACAGTCAACTTGTCGAGATCACCCGGCATGAAAAGGAACGGGGCGTGGACCTGCCTGTCTGGCGAGAAACTGCCGTGGACAACCCGCGCCTTCGTTTTGGGACCCTGAAGTTCGAAGAGGATACCGAAACCCGTTTCAATGGCGACCTGTGGGTTTATCTCTACCAGGTCCAGCAAAACAAAATCCTCAACGACGCACGAGAGATGGTGATTTCAACCGTCGATGCCGATCGCATGGAGCGTTGGGCCTGGTTCGACAATCTGGAGAAGATGCTGTCCGACATCCTCAATGCCGCATTATTGGTCGTGACGCCATTCGTGCCTTTTCTGGGCGAGGCGATGATGGCTTACATGGTTTATCAGCTAGTCAGTGAAGTGGTCGAAGGCGTCGTTGACCTGGCCGAAGGTGTTTATCTAGAGGGGGCCGAGCACCTGATCGGCTTCGTTGAAAGTTTGATCCAGTTGGGCACGTTCGGCGCTGGCATGAAGCTCGGATCGGAGGTGGTGCTGCCCAAGCTTTCGTCGTTCATCGAAGGGAGCAAGCCGGTCACCCTGTCCAACGGCGACAAGCGTCTGTGGGGACAGAACCTCGAGCCCTACCAGCGCGATCTTATGCTGTCCGCCGATTCAAAACCCGACGATCAATGGCTGCATCGGCATGAGGGCAAGCCGATCCTCAATCTCGATACGCGCTACTTCGAACTCAACAAAGACCTGCAGACCGGCAAGCACCGGGTGCAGCATCCAGCCCGGCCGGACGCCTATCAACCGGTGGTCGAGAGTAATGGAGAAGGTGCTTTCGTGATTGAAGGTGAGCAGCCCCATTTGTGGGATGACGATACGTTGATGGCGCGACTCGGTCAGCCGATGGAAGGGTTGGCGGACGCGTACGGTGACATTCGAACGGTCAGTCGCAGCGACGCCAACGCGATCCGCCGGATGTATGTCGACAAGGAGCGCGCTTTACCCTTGCTGAGCGATACCGTGACGCGCTTCCGGATCGACCACGATATTCAGACATTTATTGAGCAGATTGGCAGTGATCATCCGCAGGACTATTTAAAAGCCGACCCCGCCTTTCAGTTTCGGTTGCTCGATGGCATATGGCCCGGTCGGGCAATTGAACTGGTAGGTGCTGACGGTCAGGTCCTTGGGGTTATTGGCCGTGCCGACGCGTCACCTGTGCGTATACGAAAGGATCGCTTGATCGACGGTGATTTGCTTAAAACGCTGTTAGCCCACCTTGATCAAGCCGAAACAAAAACACTGATGAACGACGAGTTCGGCGCACCGGTATTGGCCGTCGATGTGAACGCGCGAAAGCTGAGGCTTGAACTGGCGAAACTTGCCAAAAACAGGCGTACATCGTTGTTCGAAGCGCGCTACCGTCAGCTTGAAAATGCCCGAAGTGCGAAGAGTACCTCGGTGCGAAATATCCAGGCCCGAGTGCCGGATTTGCCGGGCACCGTTGCGCAAGAGTTGCTGGCGATTGCCACCCGCCCGGAGTTGCAGGATATAGCACGAGGGAAACTGTCCGACAGGTTGGAAAACCTCGCGCGCTGGGCCCTTCGGGACGTACGAAGCGCCCGCGCTTATGAGGGGCTACATCTGGATTCAGTCGACAATCCTGATACCCGCAGGCTGGCCTTGCACTCCCTGGAAAACCTGCCCGGCTGGAATCCTGACGTGCGAATCGACGTTCACCGGTTCGAGTTGCGAGGCGCGTTGCTGGACAGCATCGGCAAGGAAGATGCCACCATTCGACGCACTATCGTCGAACGTGAAGACCTGACCTTCCAGGCCTATGACGATGAAGGCAACACCTTGAATGCCGGATCGGACTTTTATACATCGATCCTGCAGGCACTACCGGACGCCGAGCGTAATGCCCTGAACATTCACATAGGGCAAGGACGGCAACTGCAAGAGGCGATTCGTAACCGGGCATTGAAACCTTATCGGTTCCTGAAAGTCCTTTCGGACCTTCCCGCGCTTGACCCGCTCACTTTCGATCCCCAGGTAATGCGCCTGCGTGGCGGCGCTCCGACCGGCGAAGGTGAGGCGGTCGTGTTGCAGGCAATCGCGGATCGCTATTCGGAGCTTGTCGCAGGCGCGTTTCATCCTTCCGTCTCGTCATACGCAAGATATGACTACCTGCGTGGCTTGAAGCTGATGGACGACAACTTTCCTGATGAGTGCTTTTATTCTCTTTGGCAGGCATTGGTCGAAGCCAACACAGCCGCGGACGCTGAGGCCAATGCAAGTATCGTAAAAAGCATTGAGGCGTTGCCCGATCTGGAAAAACTGATGTTGCCAGAGCAATTTGAACCATTGCTCGGGCAACTTTTCACCGGGGATGGCCTGATCCCGCTGCCCGAATCCGTGCGCAACCTGGCCATCAATGCCCGAAATCTGGAGCGCACCGGACGGACCGACGAGTATCAGGCGCTGTTACGTTCAGTCCGGGAAAACGCTGTAACGCCAAGCCCTGAATTGGCCGATTTGCAAAGCTATGGCGAGCTGCTGTTCAGTGGTGTCGTGACGTCCGACGAACCGATTGAGGTTTCGCCGCCAATCATGGCCGACCTGAAAATGGCACAGCGTGCCATCTGCCGCACCAAGGAGCTTATCCCCCTGTCCGGCAATCAGTTGCCGAGCATGTGGGAAAAGGGCGGTTCGGCGATTGCGAAGATCAAGGGTCTTAGGGAAATGAACCTGGAGGAAGGCGGTTTCACCGCAAAACTGACCATCGCTGAAGCGGCTCGTAAAGCCATTGAAATCAAGGGCGGCAATTGCTCGGAAAACTCGAAAGTGACGTTTTCGATCCTCGCCAGTCAGCCCCGGACGTCGAGCGTTCACATTGTCAGAGCCACTGATTTTGACCATCAATATGTGGTCATTGGCGATGACTTGGGTAATCCCGAGGCTCTGGTCGTCGCTGATTCCTGGCCGGAGTTCCCTACGGCTCATTTGGCCAGCAAGGGCTACTTCGAGTTCGAAATGCCGCCGGTGGAGACACTCGCGCCCGGTCCGGCCGTCGCTGAATACGAGTTTATCAATGAGGTCCCGTCAGGCCCGGCGCCGTTGCCTGTTGTTTCCGAACCGAACACGTTCAGGCAGATAAAAATAAACAAGCTGTACAAGTCCGGGGCGTACGCCCAATGGACATCCTTAAATGAGTTAGGCCAAACCTACCGCGTGGAGGGCGGCACTCCGGTTTCGTTCGAGCGATTGCCTGCCTCGGTCATTGAGAATCGGGTTGAGGCTTATAACCGCTACTCGAAAGCGTTCGAAGACATCCTGCGTGTGCAGGAGAACGCGGAATAATCGCTGGCGGATGAAGGTGTAACAGGTCTTGTCTACACTGCCCTTGAGGTCGCGCCGCTCGGCGCGGCAACAAGGAGAAAACTCCATGAAGATGTTGCGTGTCCCTTTGTTGATGATCGGTTTGCTGCTTTGCGCCCAAGGCTTCGCCGCCACGGAGCAACAGAACAAGATGACCACCTGCAACGCCGACGCTACCGCAAAAAGCCTCAAGGGCGATGAGCGCAAAGCCTTCATGAGCACTTGCCTCAAAGCTGCGCCGGCTACCGAGGCCGCCAAACCCCTGACGCCTCAGCAAGAGAAGATGAAAACCTGCAACGCCACCGCCGCCACCCAGGCCCTCAAGGGTGATGCGCGCAAAACCTTCATGAGCGATTGCCTGAAGAAAAAATAAACATTGGAGCGGGATATGTGGGGGCCGTTAGGACCTCTTCGCGAGCAGGCTCGCTCCCACAATGGATCTGTGTACGCAGGACAAATGTGGGAGCGAGCCTGCTCGCGAAGGGGCCGGCAATGACGCTGAAAAAAGTCGCCAGCGCCGACCTACACAATCCCTAGTGCTGGCATCGGAACGCTGGCAGACTGCCAATCCTTTTACGCCGTTCGTTTTGAGGCTGTATGCCAACGTTTTCTCAACGCCAAGTCTTGCTGCTAATCAGTTGGGTCATCATCTTTGGTGGTTTGCTGCTGGTGATCCCGCTGCGATTGTTGCCCAGTCTGCTGGCCGGGCTGTTGGTGTTCGAACTGGTCAACATGCTCACCCCGCAATTGCAGCGGCTGATCGAAGGTCGGCGGGCGCGCTGGCTGGCGGTGGCGTTATTGGGGACGTTAGTGGTCAGTGTGTTGACGCTGATCTTTGCCGGCGCCATCAGCTTTCTGCTGCATGAAGCGGAAAACCCCGGCGCTTCTCTCGACAAATTCATGGTTGTGGTCGACCGTGCGCGCGGGCAATTGCCGCCGTTCATCGACGTCTATCTGCCGGCCAGTGCCGCCGAGTTCCGCGTGGCGATTGGCGAGTGGATGAGCAAGCACCTCAGCGACTTGCAACTGGTGGGCAAGGACGCGGCGCACATGTTTGTGACGCTGCTGATCGGCATGGTGCTGGGGGCGATCATTGCCTTGCAGCGCGTGCCGGACGTGACCAAGCGCAAGCCATTGGCCGCCGCGCTATTCGACCGTTTGCACCTGCTGGTCCAGGCGTTTCGCAACATCGTGTTCGCCCAGATCAAGATTTCCCTGCTCAACACCTTCTTCACCGGGATTTTCCTGGCGGTGGTCCTGCCGATGTTCGGGATCAAGCTGCCGTTGACCAAAACCCTGATCGTACTGACCTTCCTGCTCGGCCTGCTGCCGGTGATCGGCAACCTGATATCGAACACCCTGATCACCATCGTCGGTTTGTCGCTGTCGATCTGGGTCGCCGTGGCGGCGCTGGGTTACCTGATTGTTATCCACAAGCTCGAATACTTCCTCAACGCGCGCATTGTCGGCGGGCAGATCAGTGCCAAGTCGTGGGAGTTGCTGCTGGCGATGCTGGTGTTCGAGGCCGCGTTCGGCCTGCCGGGGGTGGTGGCAGGGCCGATTTATTACGCGTATCTGAAGAGTGAGTTGAGGCAGGTGGGGATGGTTTGATCAGGTACGTATGTATTGCCTGATCTGACCCCTTCGCGAGCAGGCTCGCACCCACAGGGGAACGCATTTCCAATGTGGGAGCGAGCCTGCTCGCGAAGGGTGCGCCTCGGTTTCGGATCAGTCCATGTTGCCGTAGCGCTTCATCGCTTCAATCGCCAAGCCACTGCCGATGCTGCCGAAGATGTTCCCTTCCACATGCTGCGCGTTCGGCAACATCGCCGAGACGCTGTTGCGCAGTGCCGGAATTCCGCTCGAACCACCGGTGAAAAACACCGTGTCCACCTGATCAACGCGTACGTTAGCGTCGTTCAGCATTTGCGTGACGCTGTTGCGCACGCGCTCCAGCAGGTTGTCGATGGCCGATTCGAACAGTGCCCGGCTCAACTCCACGCTCAAACCCGGTTCGATGCGATCCAGCGGCACATGGCGGCTGTCGGCGTGGGTCAGCTGGATCTTGGTTTCTTCCACTTCCATGGCCAGCCAGTGGCCGGCGCGCTGGTCGATCAGCTTGAACAGGCGATCGATGCCGCCGGTGTCTTCGATGTCGTAGCGCATGCTGCCCAGCGCCAGGGTCGACTTCTGCGAATACACCGAGTTGATGGTGTGCCAGGTCGCCAGGTTCATGTGGTGGCTGGTCGGCATGTAAGCGCCGCTCTTCATCCGGCTGCCATAGCCGAACAGCGGCATTAGGCCCTGCAAGCTCAGCTGCTTGTCGAAATCGGTCCCGCCGATGTGCACGCCGCCGGTGGCGAGGATGTCATCGTGACGGTTGTCGTGGGTACGGCGTTCAGGGGACAGGCGCACCAGCGAGAAGTCTGACGTACCACCGCCGATGTCGACGATCAGGACCAGCTCTTCTTTTTCGATGGTCGACTCATAGTCGAAGGCCGCCGCAATCGGTTCGTACTGGAACGAAACGTCCTTGAAACCGATGGCGCGTGCCACGTCCACCAGAGTGTTTTCGGCTTCCTGGTCGGCCAATTCATCGTCATCGACGAAGAACACCGGACGACCCAGTACCACTTCCTCGAACTCGCGACCGGCAGCGGTTTCGGCGCGCTTCTTCAGTTGGCCGATAAACAGCCCAAGCAAATCCTTGAACGGCATTGCCGTGCCGAGGACGCTGGTGTCGTGCTTGATCAGCTTGGAGCCCAGCAGGCTCTTGAGCGAGCGCATCAGCCGGCCTTCATAACCTTCCAGGTACTCGTGCAGCGCGAGGCGGCCGTACACCGGGCGGCGTTCTTCCATGTTGAAGAAGACCACCGAAGGCAGGGTGATCTTGTCGTCCTCCAGCGCGATCAGCGTTTCCATGCCGGGGCGCAGCCAGCCGACGGTGGAGTTGGACGTGCCGAAGTCGATACCACAGGCACGGGCTGGAGATGCGTTTTTCATGTCTTTCGAGTTCCGGTTAAAAAACGGCCGCGCAGTGTATGTCAGTGCGGCGCAGATTCGAAGGCCGACTATCCGCTAAATCTCAGCTATAAGCGCCTTGAAAGACTATCCTTCGCCCCAAACTTGTCTGCATTGGGCCTGGCAGCCACAGGACGGTCGCAAGAACCGTCCTCCGCTGCCGATAAACTTCTGATGCGCTACCCGGTCACAATAGTGTCCTGCCTCGCAAATACTGCTCCTTTTTGACGGCGTCTGTTTCTGCCATGCTGCGTTGCCGCTCCTCGCCATAGCGGGCTATGACTCGTCGCGGCGCCTTGCCTGGCAGCAACAGCCACTCGTCAAAAGAGGAACGTATTTGCGAGGCAGGACACTAGAGATCGGTCAACCCGACGGCTGGCAATGAGTGCATGCTGGCGGTGGTGGCGCGATATCGATAACGGATGGTGATTCCCTCGATGGACTTCAAAGACTATTACAAGATTCTCGGTGTGGAGCCGACGGCTGACGATAAGGCGATCAAGGCCGCCTATCGCAAGCTGGCGCGCAAGTATCACCCGGACGTCAGCAAGGAAAAGGACGCCGAGTCCAAATTCAAAGACGCCTCGGAAGCCTATGAAGCGCTGAAAAGCGCCGACAAGCGCGCCGAATACGACGACTTGCGCAAATACGGCCAGCACGGCCAACCGTTCCAGGGCCCGCCGGGTTGGCAGGGGCGTGGCGCAGGCGGTTTCGGCGGTGGTCAGGACACAGGCGATTTTTCGGACTTCTTCAGTTCGATTTTCGGCAACCGTGGCCCTGGTTTTGGTGGTGGACAGTCGGGCCGTAGCGCCGGGCGTCGAGGGCAAGACGTGGAAATGGAACTCGGGATTTTTCTGGAAGAAACCCTCTCGAACGAATCGAAGAAGGTCACCTTCCAGGTGCCGCAGTACAACGCTGCCGGCCAGCATGTCAGCAACACCAGCAAAAGCCTGAACGTGAAGATCCCGGCCGGCGTGGCCGACGGCGAGCGCATCCGCCTCAAGGGCCAGGGTGCACCGGGCACGGGTGGCGGGGCCAATGGCGACTTGTTCTTGATCATTCGTTTTGCGCCGCACCCCAAGTTCGACGTCGAAGGCGAAAACCTGATCATTACCTTGCCGTTGGCTCCGTGGGAGTTGGCGTTGGGCGCCGAAGTTGCCGTGCCGACCCTGACGGGCAAGATCAACCTCAAGATTCCGGCCGGCAGCCAGAACGGCCAGCGCATGCGCGCCAAGGGCCACGGTTTGATGAACAAGGCCGGTCACCGCGGTTATTTGTTTGTACAACTCAAGGCCGTCATGCCTAAAACCTCGGACGACGAGGTCAAGGCGTTGTGGCAGGAGCTGGCGAAAAAAGCGGCTTTCAACCCCAGAGAACACTTCTGATCCCAGAGACGGAGTAGCCCATCATGAGCAACCCCCTGATCGTTCAACTGGACATGGCAGAATTCTGTGAGGCGACCGACCTGTCGGACGTCTACGTGATCGAGATCGTCGAGCACGGCATCCTCGAACCTCAGGGCAACCAGCCCAAGGATTGGCGTTTCAACGATTATGAGCTGGCGCTGGCCAAGCGTGCCGCCAAGCTGCGGCACGATCTGGAGCTGGAATGGGAAGGCGTCGCCCTGGCGCTGGACCTGCTTGAAGAGGTCCAGCAACTGCGGGCCGAGAACCGCATGTTGAAGCAGCGGTTGGGGCGGTTGGTGATCGAGTAGTTCAACATCAAAAGATCGCAGCCTGCGGCAGCTCCGGATTTGCGTATGGATTCGACTGCTCGGCGTAGATACCGTCTCGAACCGTCGCTACGAGACCACCCGCGACACCCTCGGCAATACCACGCTAAACGTCGTGCCCTCGGCCTCGCTGGAGCTGACTTCGATCGTGCCCTGATGCGCATCCACCACTTGTTTGACGATGAGCAAGCCCAACCCAAGTCTGGTGGAAGGGGCGGCGAGCTCTTCGCTGGCGCTGCACACCAACGGGTCGAAAATCGTCGGCAGTGCGTCGGCGGGTATTGGCTCGCCATGGTTGTGCATGGCCAGCGTCACCTGATCTTTTTCTCCGATGATGCTCAGGGTCACCGGACGGTGATTGGCGCGCCGTGCTGCAGAGCGTTGCCGACCAGGTTTTGTAGCAGTTGGTCGAGGCGCGCGCGGTCCCAGATACCGTGAGTGCCGCCTTCGACGTTCAGTTGTGAGTGGCAGTCCGGCTGCCCGGCGCCGGCCTCGTCCAGCGCCGCTTTTGCGGCGGCGGCCAAGTCCATCGGTGCCGGTTCGATGGTGCAATGAATTGGGCGAACTGTTCCCAGTCATCGACGATACGGTCGATGTGTACCACGATGAATTCGGCGAGGCACATGGCTCATGTCCCAGTGAGTGAACATGCCATGGCATGCCGGTAAAACAGCGTGTGGCGAGGGCATAAAACCAATGGAAAACAAGGGTGTTATATATGTATGTTCAACTCTTTAATAGTTGAACGATCGCGCTCTTGATCGGCCGCCGGTCGAACAGTTTTTTAGTCTTTTATTTCAGGGGGTGCCGCTTAAGCTGGTCACTTCTATCGTTATCTTTGGTTGTTACATAATGTCTGAATTAAAAGGGTTGGAAGGTGTTGAACAAGCGCCGGTTAATCCAGTGACCCATAAAGGCCCTCACCATGAACGTATTGTCCAGGCACTGCCCCGCGCAATAACAGAAGCACCCATGAGCCGCCTGTTATCACTGGACATTGCAAGTCCAGCGTTCCCCGATTGGTACATAAATGCGTCCAGCCTCGATCGGCAGCGCCTAAAGGCGCTGGTTGATGAGCGCTGGCGGTTGCAGGCGAAGGTGGATGCCCCTCTGAAAGACTTGCAGCAGGACATCCAGGCGTTTGCCAAACCCTTGCTTTCCTTGCTCATCTGGTCAAATTTCAACTTCGATGTCGATGTCAGCGAGTTGAAGGTGAAGCTGTATGTGCCGGACAGGATTCTGCTGGTGATCGACCGTGGCGCCAGTTATCTGCGTGAATCCACCCTGCTGGAGGCGGCGTTGCATAACTTCGAAGAACCGGAAACCGCAAACGATCATTTCGGGACCGGTTCCGGTGTGTATTCGAAGAACTTCAGGGGTGAACTGAAACTTGTGAAAGCAATGACGATCACCAAGATCGCCACCCTGTGTCGGCGGTTGAACCTGGGTGCACAGTATCAAACCCATATAAAAAGCATTCTGCTACCGTCCGATCCAAACGCCAGGCAGTTATTGCAAGATAATGCGGTGGCCGCGCAGAAGGCGTCCTTTAACCTGGATGCGTTAACGGCTTACTTGAAAAAAGATATCAGCGAGGATGCGTACAACAAACTTCAGCAGGTGCGCGATAACAAAAGCGATATCACCTTTCATGATCAGCCGCTGCACCGGCATCGACTGTCGCTGATGGGCTTCCCGTTGCACGGCATCGTGTTGTTCAGTGCCGTGAGCCAGCCGTCCCGGCTCAAGCCGCTGGTCGACGCATTAACGGCGGATGAAGTTAAATTCTTGAGCGACTTGTCACATCGCGCACCAGTGATGCCAGGAGATTATTACGGGAAGTTCAAACTGTTGCGGTCGTTCTTCACCAACGGTCCTTCCAAAGTCCATGAGGACATGCTGCGTCGCGAGGATATTTATCAGCAAAACCGTCTGGATGGGCCGGTGATTGCCTACGTGCCGGACGATCCCCTGCATCCGTTGAAAGAGTACAACTCCCTCGCCGACTTCATGAAAGAGCTGCTTGGCCAATTGCGCGATGCGCAGTATCAGGCGTTTTTCAGTCGCTTCGTGAGGCAAAAGGACAAGGGCAAATTCTTTGCCCGGGTCAACGAACGCCTGTCGCGTGTTGTCTGGCAGCAACGCGAGCCGTTGGACATGGGCCCCTGGTGGCGGGAAACCGCAGTCGAAAACCCCAATGCCGAGCCCATCACCAACCTGATTGCCGGAGATCTGTGGCAATGGTTGTATGTCGACAAACGAGATAAAGCCATCGCCGATGCGCGGGTCATTGCGGTGCCAACCGGCGATGAGGACGCTACGACACGCTGGAAGCGTCTGACCAGCTACCTGGACATCGGCTGGAATGTGTTCAACTTTGTCGGGATGTTGATTCCGGGCGTGGGTGAAGTGCTGTTGGGCGTAATGGTGGCGCAGATCGCCGATGAACTGCTGGAAGGCATCGAAGACTGGAGCAAGGGCGATCGGGACGAGGCGGCGTCCCATATTAACGGGGTGCTGATCAATTTTGCCCAGTTGGCGCTGATGGGCGTCGGGCATGTACTGCCCCGGGGTGCCGCCGCAGTAAAGCCCAGCGCGCTGATCGACAGCCTCAAACCGGTGGAGCTCCCCGGTGGTAAATCCCGCCTGTGGAAGCCCGACGTCGGGCCTTACGAGCACCCGGTGGCGCTGCCGGCCAATGCCGTGCCCAACGACATCGGCCTGTATGAGCACGGCGGCAAGCCGTGGCTGCGGCTGGAGGAAAAGAACTATCAGGTGAGCCAGGACCCGGTGACGGGGCAGCACCGACTGGAGCATCCGCAGCGCCGCACGGCCTACAAACCGCGGGTGGAACACAACAACGCCGGCGCCTGGAAGGTGGAGACCGAGCAACCGCTGGAATGGGACGCGAAGCGGTTGATGCGGCGCCTGGGTTACTCGGCGGACGCGTTCAGCGATGCCGAGCTTGCGCAGATCCTGGACATCAGCGGCACACATGAGGGCGTGTTGCGCAAAATGCACGTCGAAAACGAACCTGTGCCGCCGCTGTTGGCCGATACGCTCAGCCGATTTGACGCCTATAAACAGACCGAGCGCTTGATCGCTCAGATGAACAGCGATGAGTCTGCAACGGTTACCGCGAGCAGAAAGCGTGAGCTGTTCAATGATCGCTATGTCAGCCAGCACGCGAGCGCAGACCCACAGGTCAATCTGATTAAAAGCCGTTTCACCGGTATCCCCACCCGTATGGTCGAAGACCTGTTGGCCGGTGCATCGAGTGCGGAGCGCGAACAAATGGCCAAATGGGACTTTGCGGACACTCGACAAACCAAGCCCATCCCGCTGCGTCTGGCAGAGGCGTTACGCAACGCTCAACGTGAAGTGCGTCTGTCGCGGGCCTATGAGGGGCTTTATCTGGATGCGCTGCTGACCCGGGACACCGAGTGCCTTGCCCTCAACACCCTGGAAGCATTGCCGGGGTGGCCAGGCAACTTGCGCATTGAAGTCCGGGAGGGTTCCTTGCACGGGGAACTGCGCGCCAGCGTCGGGCCCGAGGAGGGTGCCGAGCGCAAGGTTCTGTTGCGCAAGGACGATGGGCGCTACGAAACCCGTGATGGTGAGGATAACCATCTGCATGGCGACGACGACCTGTATGCGGCACTGCAACATGCCTTGCCGGATGCCCACCGCAAAGCGTTGGGCTTGCCTCATGTGGGGCAGGGGCCGCAGCTCAAGCAGCTGATCCGACAGCATGCCCTGCCACGTAGCGGGCTGCGCCAGGCGCTAAAGATGCAGCCGGTCAAACCCTTCCTCAAGAAGCCGATGCGTGAGGGCGATGGCCGTTTCGGGTATCCGTTGAGCGGCCGTGGGCAAAATGTGCACAGGTTGCTTGCCGAGCGCCGTGAAAGGGTTCGCAGGCTGTACCCCTCCTATGGCAACGCAGACATCGAATCTGTTCTGGCGCAGGCGGCGAATGCGCAGGCGCATCCCTCTTTCCCGCTCACGATTGATGCATATCTGCACAATCTTGAGCTTGAGCTGGAACGCCTGAAAAGTGAGGTGCAAACCTGGGTGGAGACGCCCAGTACGTACGTCTTGCCCGATGGTCGAACTGAGGTGGTTCGCCTGCAGGACAAACAGCGAGTGGCGGACTTGCTCCGCAAATGCTGGCAAAGAGTGGCAGTACCGGAAGGGGCGGGGGCGGGTTTCTATGCCGAGGGATTGCTCAGCCTGGGCGATCTGCGGGTTGGCGAACTTCCAGAGTTATCCATGATGCTGTTTTTTCATGTCCCGGCGTTAGACCTCAGTGGTATGGCGCTTAGGGCGGTGCCGGATGCTTTTCTGGACGCGTTCCCCCGCATGCGCCAACTCAACCTGGAGAATAATCAACTCACCGGTTTGCCAACGGCACTGCGCAATATGCGCTGGCTCGAGGCCTTTGACGCGTCCAACAACCAGATTGCGTTAACGTCGCAGACCGTTGCGGTACTCGAAGAGTGCCCTGCATTACAGCAATTGTACTTGCGCGGTAATCCACTTGGGCGGGTGCCTGATTTCCATCGCATGCCGACGCTACAGCAAATCAACCTGCGCCGCACTGCGCTCACCGAGTGGCCGGCGGGGCTGGATGCCTTGCCGAATCTGCAACGCGTCGATCTGCGCGATAACCTGATCACCCGGGTTCCAGCCGACATCCTTAACCCTGTTGACGAGCATGCAGCCGCTGCCGCGCGGGCATTTAGACGCACCACTCTGGACGGTAACCCGCTCACGCCTTCCGCCCTGGATGACTATGCACAGACCTGGATGCGCCTTTCCCGGCCGCCCGAGATGCATGTGCCAATGGCAGCGAATGGGATTCGCGACCCCCTGGCCAATTCCAGTGCGAGGCTTGAGCGCTGGATGCGAGACATTCCAGACAGCGAGCGTGCAATGAGGGAGGAGCAATGGCAGCTTTTGGAACAGACGCAAGACAATGCGAACGAGTTCTTCAAGTTGTTGGAGGACATGGGGGAAACGGCCGAATACCGCAATGCCTACCCGGATTTGCAGGCCCGCGTATGGAAGATTCTGGATGCCGCCACACAATCCGAGGAACTGCGTACCGACTTGTTCCATCTGGCAGGAGATGTAGAGACTTGCGCCGATGGGGCCAGTTTGATTTTCAGTCGGTTGGAGGTCAGGAACCTCGCCAACGAAGGCTTGAAGAGCGTCAATGCCGTGCAGGCCAAAGAGGAGCTTTCGACCTTGGCAAAAGGACTGTTCAGACTGGATGAAGTCGAGCGAATCGCGCAGCAGGATATAGACGCTCGCATTCGTGTCATTGCGCAATCAAACGATACCCTCCTGAAGAAAGTTGAACGAGCCTTGCAGGTCGATAGAGTGGAGATCCGACTTGCCTATCGCATCGGTTTGAAGGATCGGTTGGGCTTGCCTGGGCAACCTGGACAGGCCATGTTCACAGGGATTGCCAATGTGTCGACGCCGATGCTTGATGCCGCAGAGCAGCGGGTAATGAATCTGGACAACTCCGCGCAGGAGTTTTTGGCGACCACTCAGCGTGATTTCTGGAGAGCGTTCCTGAAAAACAAATACACCGATGAACTGCTGCTGGATCAAGGGCCACTGCGGGTACGTCAGGATGCGTTGGATGACGCACAACAAGGCATGACGAGTCAGGAGTACAAGCTCAAAAGCGACGAACTCAAGAGCGAGTTCAACGCGATGGAGCAAACATTCATTGAGCGCAAGACAAAGGTGGAATTACCCCAACTGAACGCAGGACAGTGAAGCTGCGGCAGGGTTGATACGAGTCGCGTTCTAATAAATACGGGTTTCCTTGATTTGCCCCATATGTTGCCAATTGTGCAGTGTATGGGGCTTTTTTAATGCTCGTCGGGCGTTAAGCACTATCAAGCAGAGTGCGGTCAGCCTTGCGGAGCATATGAGCAACGGCAGCGCAGATGCATGGCGTTATATATATATATTTAGCACTTCAATATTCGAACGGTCACTCTGTTTTTTTGCGGGCGGTCGAGCAGTTTTTTAGTCTTTTGTTTTAGAGGGTACGATTTAAGCTGTTCGCTCCTATTGTTATGGTTGGGTTATATCTAATGTCTGAATTAGAGTTGAATAAAATTGCTGGTTTGACGGTGATCCGTCCGGGCGTTGATAAAAAACTGCCCCGCGAACTTATTGTCCAGTCACTGCCCCGCGCGATAACGCAAGCGCCGATGAGCCGTCTGTTGTCGCTGGACATTGCAAGTCCGCAATTCCCCGATTGGTATCTGGAAATGTCCAGCACCCATCGGCAACTGCTCAAAAAGCTGATTGACGTGCGCTGGCGGTTGCAAGACAAGGTGGACGCTTCCCTGAAAGACCTGGAGCACGACATACAGGCGTTTGCCAAGCCTTTGCTGGCCGAGGCGATCCGCTTGAATTTCAACTCAAGTGCCGACGTCAGCAAGCTGACGCTGAAGCTGTATGTGCCGGACACGATTCTCCAGTTCATCGACGGGGGCGCCAGTTATCAGCGCAATTACTCGCTGCTGGAAGCCGCATTGCATAACTTTGAAGCCTCCGAAACCGCTGAGGATTATTTCAGGACGGGCTCCGGTGTGTATTCGACGGATGCCAGAGGGGAGTTGCAGCTTGAAAGCACCATGACTGTCGAGAAAGTTACCACCTTATGTCGGACCCTGGACGTGGGTGCGAAGTATCAAGCCCATATAAAAAATATCCTGATACCGCCCGACTTTAACGCCAGGAAGTTATTGGAACGGGATTTGTTGGCGGCGGAAAAAGCCAGTTTCAATCTGGCGGCGCTGATGGCGTACGTTAAAAAAGACATCAGCATGAATTCATATAACATCCTTCAGCGGGTGCACGATGGCGAGCGTGGGATCAATTTCCATGGCCAGCCGCTGCACCCGCATCGGTTAACGCTGATGGGCTTTCCGTTGCACGGCATCGTGCTGTTCAGCGCCGTCAGCCAGCCGTCCAGGCTGAAATTGCTGGTCGACGCATTGACGGCGGATGAAATTAAATTCTTGAGCGACTTTTCGCATCGCGCGCCAGTGATGCCAGGAGATCATTACGGGAAGTTCAAACTGCTGTTGTCGTTTTTCACCAATGGTCCTTCCGGCGTCCAGGAGGACATGATGCGTCGCGAGGACCTTTATCAGCAAAGCCGTCTCGACGGACCGCTGATTGCCTACGTGCCAGACGATCCGCTGCACCCCTTGAAAGAGTACAACTCCCTTGCCGACTTCATGAAGGGACTGCTCGGCCAGCTTCGCGGTAAGCCCTATCAGGAGTATTTCAGCCGTTTCGTGAGGCAAAAGGACAAAGGAAAGTTCTTCGCGCGGGTCAACGAGCGCTTGTCGCGTGTCGTCTGGCAGCAACGCGAGCCGTTGGACATGGGCCCCTGGTGGCGGGAAACCGCGCTTGAAAACCCCAATGCCGAGCCTATCACCAACCTGATTGCCGATGACGTGTGGCAGTGGCTGTGTGTCGACAAACGCGACAAAGCCATTGCCGATGCGCGGGTCATCGCGGTGCCGACAGGGGACGAGGATGAGGCCGCACGGTGGAAGCGCCTGAGTTCTTATCTGAACATCGGCTGGAACGTGTTCAACTTTGTCGGAATGTTGGTGCCCGTGCTGGGGGAAGTCCTGCTGGGGGTGATGGTTGCGCAAATCGTCGATGAGCTGGTGGAAGGCATCGAAGACTGGAGCAAAGGGGATCGGGAAGAGGCCGCGTCTCACATCAACAGTGTGTTGATCAATTCTGCCCAGTTGGCGCTGATGGGGGTCGGTCACGTCCTGCCTCGGGGAGTCAGGGCGATCAAACCCAGCCCCCTGATGGACCGTCTCAAACCGGTGGAGATGCCCGACGGCAAGACCCGCCTGTGGAAACCCGACGTTGCACCTTATGCGCAGCGGGTAGAACTGCCCGCCAATGCCAAACCCAATGCCATCGGCCTGATTGAGCAGGACGCCAAGCAATGGCTGCCCATGGAGGACAAGCACTACGAGGTGAGCCAGGACCCCGTGACCGGTCAGCATCGGCTGGAACACCCGGAGCGCCCCACGGCCTACAAACCGCGGGTGGAACACAACGACGCCGGCGCCTGGAAGGTCGAAACCGAGCAACCGCTGGAATGGGACGCGGAGGGGGTGATGCGGCGCATGAACAGCCGACTCGCCAACCACTCCGCGCAAACGCTGGCCAAGATTCAGCGAGTGAGCGGTGTTCATGAAAACGTGCTGCGCAGGCTGCATGTCGAACATGAAGCCCCACCCGCGTTGCTGCGCGATACCGTCACCCGTTTCGACGTCTACGGCGAGGCGGAACAGTTGCCGCAGAAAATCCTGGCCAATCAGGTGCCGGACGAGATGATTGGCGTTGAAGCTGCTGCCATGGTCGAATTGCCGCGCTGGCCTGAGCGTCGCGCCATTGAAGTGTTTCAGGCAGAGAATCGCACCGGACCTTCGGTCAGACACGGCAATGCAATGGCCACTGACCCGATGACGATCAAGATCAGCCATTCCGAGCTGGCGGCCGGGAAACTGCCGGAGCGGGTGCTTGAGTCGTTGAATGAAGCCGAAACTCGCAACCTGCTGGGCCATGAGGTCGCACTCGATAAACCGACGCGTATCCAAACGCTACACCAGCAGATGGCCATGCAGGCAGGCAAACAGAAAAAAAGCCTGTTCGAAGCACTTTATAAAAAGCGCGACGTTTCCAGCGATCCTCGTGTGCAGCGAGTGCTCAATGAGGTTCCGGAGCTGCCGGCCAGCTCAGCTCAGGAACTGCTGGAACAGGCCGAACCGGAAGATCTGCGACACCTGACCGAAAAACAGCGCCTCTCGCTGCGTTTGCGCCAACAGGCCCGACACCTGCGCGACCGGGTGCGGTTGAACCGTGCGTATGAGGGCCTCTATCTTGAGGAACTGGCCGGTGCCGACTCGCGCAGACTCGAGCTGGGCTCGCTGGCCAACCTGCCAGGTTGGTCCGACCAGGTGCGCATCGAAATTCGCGAGCTGGGATTCGACGGGAAGCTGCATGCCAGCGTGGGGCCGGAAGATGCGCCCATCCGCAAAGTACTGATTCTCGACGAGGACGGGCGCTACCAGACGCGGGACGCCGAAGATGAGCACCTGCACGGTACCGATGAGTTCTACGCTTCAGTCTTGCACGCCTTGCCGGATGCGCAGCGTGACGCGCTGGGGTATGGCATTCACGATGGCGCACGACTCAAGGCTGATGTACATCGCTCACCCCTGAGCCATGATCAGCTCGCCCCGACATTGCTTGAGCATCCGATTCGTAAGCCGACTTACGACCCGCAAACCATGAAGCTGCTCGGGGGTATGGACGGTTACCAACGCGCTGCAGGGGAAAGTACTGCACGGCTTCGCGTGCGTAACCTTTATCCAAGGCTCACCGATACAGAACTCGATACGTTCATTGAGGCCCTGAGCCAGCGAAACTCATCGCTGGGCCCACAGATTCATGCGCTTGAGATCGAATTCGACCAAATGGTTTCAACGCTGGACCGGTGGGTGAACGGGCCGACCCGGGATTTTCGTTTCGGTCCCAGTGGCGTTGCCGAGTGGAGCGCCAGGAACACCATCGCCGCAAAAATCAGGCGGTGTTGGCAGCGCAGCGGCCCCAGGCATATAGATGCGTATGGGAACGTTCTTGGTCAGACACTGGACCTGAGTAACTTCAATTTGCACCTGCACATCGATCGCATGCCCAAGCTGGAGGCCAACTTCGATCACGTCACGCGTCTGTGGTTACGCAACACAGGGTTATCAAATATCGAGCAACCGTTTCTTGAGTCCTTTCGCAACGTGCAAACGCTGGACGTGGCGCGTAATTCCCTGACGGCGCTGCCGCAGAGTATTACCCAGATGCCGCACTTGACCGACCTGGACCTCACGAGAAACCGAATCGTGCTGCGGCCCGCGGACGTCGCAATGCTCAGGAACCGTACTCGACTGACGTCTTTAAGTCTGGCTGACAACCCGCTGGGGTTGTTGCCGGACATCAGTCGCATGCCCGATTTGCATACCCTGATATTGTCGGGCACAGGGGCCAGTACCTGGCCGCCTGGGACGTTTACCTGGCCACGGTTTCGGCATTTTTTCCTGGATCTGCGCAACAACCCGTTGACGGAGATTCCGCAGGTGGTTCGGGGGACATGGGATGCCGAGCTGTTGGGGCGTACGTGGCTCAGCCGCGAACCCAGATGGATGTCAGCTGAAAACCTGGAAATCCTCAAAGATTATGTTCGGTCGGCGGGCATGGATCCTGATCGTGCGTACCCGCCCCGAGGTGTGCGCGGCAGCATCCATTGGGAGGCAGGCATGAGCCGGCCTGAGTGGGTAGCGAAGCAAGAGCTCTGGAACGAGGTTGAGGATGAATTCAATTCGCTCGATTTTTTCGAAGAGATCGAAATCCTTACCCGGTCTAAAGACTTCACCGCCAGCAGCGCCTATCGGGCCGATTTGACGGCCAAGGTTTGGCGAATGCTGGAGACCATGGCTGAGGACGCCTCATTGAGGGAAAAGTTTTTCAGGGAGGCCAACGCACGATCCAGCTGCGTCGACGGTGCTACACAGCTTTTCAACGTCCTGGGTGTGGATGTGCTGGTTCAAGAAGCGAAAAAACTGGGCAACAACGGTTTGATCGAAGCTGAGCTGGTGAGCCTGGCAAAAGGCAAGTCACGGCTGGACGAGCTTGGGAGAATCGCCAGGCGTCATATCGAGGCCCGAGAGGCGGCGGGGGAGCGATACAGACGTGAAAATGCCGCCGGTGATATCACCGGAACGATTGATGAGGTCGAGGTTCACCTGGCCTTTATGACGGATCTGGCAGAACGGCTGGACCTGCCGTGGCAGGCCCGCGGCATGCAGTTTCGCAATATGGCAGGCGTCACCAGTGAAATGATCGAAGATGCCTATCAGAGGATTCTGGGGCTGGAGGAGGGCCATTTGCTGCGTGATTCGATTGCCGAGCAGCCATTCTGGAATTCTTTTGTCGAGAGTTCCAACCGGGCACGCTTCCGAGCTATCGATCGCAAGACAGTTGCCACGACCGAGTTCAAGGAAGCCCTGGATGCAAGAGCGCGCAGCGCGAACTTGTCACCGGAGGAGAAAGCCGGATTGAAAGAGCAAATCCGCGTCCTCGCCGCTGAACTCGGCCAGCCGGAAAGTGCTATCGCTCTGGGCCAGGTCATGACGGACGAGACCTATGAACAAGAGCTGGCCTTGATTAGAGGCGAGCGTGAAGCCTTGTTGCTGCAATTGACTCAGAACGCCATGGATCGGGCCAAATTGAATCGGGTGGAGATACCTTTCACGGTCGACGCGGGCAACTGATCACTGCACGTTCAGCCTCAATGCGAAGGCGTCATGCTTCGCATTGAGGACGTTGATGCGATCGATAAACAATATATTTGAGGGTTATCTGATGACTACGTTGCAAGGAAGCAACGGTGCCGATCATTCGGCGTCACTGACTGCTGAAGAACACGGACCCAATACCGACATCATAAAAAATGCCATTCCGGCCTGGCTGATCAAGGCCACCCCCGAGCGGCGCGCAGCATTACGAGCCACCTCTTTGGAGGTTCCGCCCTGGTACGCGAACGCTTCGACCGAGCAGCGCCAGGAAATGAAGCGCCTGACCGAGGCGAGCCTCAGCTCGCAGAATGCGCTGGACACTATCATGAGCCGCGTGGACGAGCTCAAGGCGTTTGCCGAACCGTTGTTGATCAAGGCCTTGGCCGAACAGTACAACGTGCACCTGGACGTCAAGACAACCTTCCTGAGGCTCAATAAACCATTGGCGCTGGGAGCTTTCAACGTCAAGGTCAGCACCTTTGAGGTGATGACCTTGTCGCTGCTGGACGCGGCCCTGCATAACTTCGAAGCGTTCGAGTGCAAAGCCTTGGCGTTCGATGCTTCGTCGGGTTTCGGGATCAAAGCGAACCCCGGCGCAAGCTTTGAGCCGATCGTAACCCCGTTGACGGTCGAGCGTTTTACCACCCTGTGCCGAACGCTGGATATCGGACAAAAATATCAGGACCACCTCACATCAATCCTGAAGCCTGACGAACCTGGCGCCGAGGCTGTGTTGTCAACCACGTATATCGCGTGCCAGAAGGCCGCGTTGCACTCGGCCGCCAATATAGCGCTGGTCAAAAAGGACATTGACCAGAACGATTACAAGATCATTCTCTCGGCGATAGCCGGCGATCAAAAAATCATGAATGGCAACACCCCGGTCTGGTTCTGGGAACCCAGGGTGATGGGCCGCAGACTCACCGGTTGCCTGGCCTTCTCGACGATCAAAAAGTACACCTATGGGATTGATGAGATCATTCTTTACATTCCTCACGATCCTGAACATCCGTTGAAGAAATACCGGGACGTGAAGGCCATGGAGGAGCAATGGACCCGACGGTTGCTGGCACCGGACACGTCGGCCGAGAACATCGATGGCCGTCCAACCCGCTATCAACAGTTTCTGAGTCAGTTCATTGACTACAAGGACCGTCCCGATTTTTTCAATCGCTTCACACAGAAAGTCGCTGACGCGCCTGCCGATCCGTTGGCTGTGGTTCGGCCACCGATCGTCTCCGATTTTGTTCTTCCTATAGTGGCAGGATCGTGGGGCTCCCTGCTGCTGCCCAATGAACTTCCCCCCGCAAAAACGGCGCCGCGTGAGCCACTGACCGAGCTGGATATGCGTGTGAGCTATGGCAGCCGTGAAGGGCTGTGGGCCGAGAACGGTGATCTGTGGGCGCAGTGTTATCAACGGTCGCGGGACAAGCTCTTTTCCGACGCTCGCAGCCAGGCGGTGCCGACCGCCGATGCTGACGCCAAGACCCGTGCCGACCGGATCGCGCATCTGCTCGAGGGCGCCATGGCGCTGCTCAACGGGGTCTCGATGTTCGTGCCTGTATTGGGCGAAGTCATGCTCGCGGTGATGGCGGGCCAGCTGATGTATGAAACGCTGGAGGGCGCCGTCGAGTGGGGCGAAGGCGACCGCGAAGCGGCCTGGGCTCATCTGATCGATGTGGCGGAGAACCTTGCCCTGATGGGGGTGATGGCCGTTGGGGGGCGGGTGCTGAAAGGGGTGAAGGCCTCTCCCTTTGTCGACAGCCTGAAACCGGTTCGGCTGCCGGATGGCACAACCCGACTGTGGAAGCCCGACCTGACCCCGTATCAGGCAAAAGTCCGGCTGCCGGTGGGCTCGGTGCCGAACGAACTGGGCTTGCACGCGGTGGCCGGTCAGGACGTGTTGCCACTGGCCGATCAACTCTATGTGGTCAAGCAAGACCCGCTGTCGGGTGAGCGACGGATCCAGCACCCCGATCGCCCCGACGCCTACACCCCGGTGGTCGAGGACAATGGCGCAGGCGCCTGGGCTCATGAAGGTGAAGAACCACTGGCCTGGGAAGGTCCGACGTTGATGCGGCGACTGGGTTACTCCACCAACGCTTTCAGCGATTCGCAACTGGAGCAGATTCGCCTGACAAGCGGTGTCGAGCATGATCAATTGCGGCGCACCCATGTCGACCAGGAACCGCCCTCGGCGCTGCTGGCCGATTCGCTCACCCGCTTTCGCATCGATCAGGACATCGAGACCTTCAAGAAACAGATCAGCAGTGACGATCGATACGAATTTTCCAAGGCTGACCCGCGCTTGCAGTTGCAGATCATACGCGCGCAAGGCCTGCTACCCGACACCCCGCCATTGCGGGTGATGGACCGCCACTCGAACGTGTTCTGGGAGGACCCGCTGCCGTCCGACGCATCCTCCAGGCGAGTGGACATCGTGCTGACTGATCAGGAACTGGCCAGGGGCGAGTTGCGTGACGTGCTGCTGGAGGTCCTTGAGATGGAAGGTGTCGATCTCACCCACGTATCGGGTGGGCCGGGTTCCTCGATAGGGAGCCGAGCCGCGGCATTACGCAAGGAGATCGCCCATGCGGCGAACAACCGAAAGACCACGTTGTTCGAGTCTCTCTATCGAGCGCAAGACACCACCACCAACCCTGCCGAGCAACGGATCAGGTATTTCTTTCCCGAATTGCCCGCTGTCGTCGCACGACGAATCGTCGAGGGCATGAGCGCCGAGCAACTGAGCGAAATCGGTAAACCCGGGCCGTTGCCGCAAAGTATCTATGAGCAAGCTCGTTGGTGTCAGCAGGAAGTACGCGTGGCACGGGCGTATGAAGGGTTCTATCTGGATGCATCCGCCCGCCTGGACAGCGAACGGCTGGCGCTTCACAGCCTGGAGAATCTGCCGGGCTGGCCTACGGGCATCCGTGTCGAACTGCGTGAATACTCGGCGACGGGGCGCTTGCTGGACTCGATCGGAGGTGAGGATGCGTCGGTGCGCAAGGTTGTGGTGTTCGGCGAAAACGGCCTCTATGGAGAGCAGCCTTCGGCAGATATCTACTGGGCGGTGTTGCAGGCGCTGTCGCCTGACGAGCACGTGTCGCTGGGGTTCACCGCGCAAGAGGCGTCACGGCTCAAGCAAGCGGTGCGACAACGACCCATGAATCGCGAGGCGTTCAGGACGGCATTGCTGAAGCATCGTGAGTTGCGACCCAGTTTCGCGCCAGGCGTCAAACTATTGGGCGGGGCGGGTTACTCGTTGCCAACCCGGCAGGAGATCGCCAGTTTCTTTCGCGCCAACCGGGCACGGGTTCGCAAGTTGTATCCCGATTTCAAGGACACCGATATAGAGGCGTTTGTGCAATCGCTGGGGGCCGACCCGCGAGATTCACTGAGGCGACTTGAAGCCGAGTATGTCACCTTGAAACGTGAGCTGAAGAGTTGGGTGCATGAGCACCGCTCGCCAGATACTCAGAGAGGAACAACGGCTCACACCGAGGTAGCCAACCTTCTCAAGCGCTGCTGGCGCCGACAGACAGCGGCAAGGCTGAGAATCGACAGCGATGTAGAACTGCCGGCGTTAAGCGCCAGTTTCAGTCATGTCGAGGCGCTTGAACTCAAGGGCCCATGGTTCAAGGAGACGCCTGACTCGTTCCTCAAGGGGTTTGACAACCTCAAGCGATTGACCATTAGCCGCGGTCGGACGCGTCTCACCTTCGTGCCCGACATCATCGGCCAGATGCACGGCCTGACCCATCTGGATCTCAGCGTGAACGCTATCGTGTTGACCGAGCACAGCGCCAGCATGCTTGGCGGGTTGAGTACCCTTGAAGTGCTTAAGTTGCACTTCAATCCGCTCGGTCGATTACCGGATTTCAGCGCTATGCCCCGGTTGAGGGAAGTTGACTTGAGTTGGACGGGCATCGACCAATGGCCTGAAGGTTTGCGGAATCAACCTGGCTTACGCAGTGTGGATTTACGCGACAACCAGTTGACCCAAGTACCTGAGGCGTTTTTATCCCCGCCAGAGGATCAGGTTGAGGCCGTTGGCAAGGTCAACCGGGTCACGCTGTTGGAGGGCAATCCATTCTCCCGGGCGAGTGCGCTTCGGCTCTGGGACTATCGACAGCAGTTGTTACAGGCACGTCCCGAGCTGTGGGAAAGTGGGCTCGAGGGTGCCTTTGAAGTGAACCCACCCTTGTATCGTCGTTATCGCCAGTTGTACCCCGACACAACGTTTGGCCAGACCGAGGCGTTTTTTCGCGGTTTTGCCTCCGAGGGTGCAATCGAATCGCTGGTCAGCGGGCGTGAAGCAGAGCAGGCCAGGCTGGACAGTCAGTTGTCCGAGTGGGCGTACTCGGGCGAGCAGCAGGGGCGATATGTACATGTAAACAATAGAGCCAATCGCAATTTCAGGGATCATCGTTACCTGGCCGCCGAGCGCATTCGCAGATGCTGGCAACTGCGCACCCCCCAGGTACTCGCGCGTGACGGCAGCCCGATTGGCATTGAACTGGACCTCAGTGGTCTGGGGTTACCGAACCTGCCGGAACTGGATGCCGATTTCAGTCATGTCGGCTCCCTTAACTTGAGCAACATGGGGCTGACCGTCACGCCGGAAGCGTTCTTGCGACGCAACCGTGGTGTTCGCTGGCTCGATCTGTCGGGAAACCGGCTGACAGAAGTCCCCCAGGCACTGGGTGAAATGGAGGGATTGACGCGTTTGTTTTTGCAGCACAACCGCATTCGCCTGACCCCTGAAACGGCTCAAGTCCTGGCAGGGAGGACGACGCTGCGAGCCTTGAGTCTGTTTGACAACCCTTTGGGCATAACGCCTGACTTCAGTCAGATGGTGGATTTGCGCAGCCTGTCGCTCGGATCGACCGGCATTGAAACCTGGCCAACCGGGCTCGCCGAACAACCTGCGCTGGACGTCATCGACCTGAGTCACAACCGGCTCGTCACAATCCCGGACAGTGTCATCGCGCCGCCCGCTGAACACCTGGAGCAGGCAGCCCGCCTAAACAACGTCACTCACATTCAGGGCAACCCGTTTTCGACACAGGCCCAGCGTCAACTGGATGAGTATTGGGCACGCCTTGTACGTGAACGCCCCTATTTGTGGGCGGAGCTTCGACAACAACCGCGAGTGTTCGAATATCAGGCGCCTGGAGTGCCAGGTGCAGGTCAGGGCGGGGCAGCGGGTGTCGCGGCTGATGGGCAAGCCGCTCTGCAGCGTTGGATCCTGGGCCTGCCGGCGGATCAAGCGGCGCTCAGGAAAACCCAGTGGGACAAACTCTACAGTCTGGAAGAGTCAACGCTGTTCTTTAAAGTACTGGCCGACCTGGAGCCTGCTGGCGCCGGCGCCATGGACCTGCAGCAACGTGTGTGGGAGGTGATCGATTCCCTCTCTGAACCCAACGCAGAGTCCGAGCAACTGCGTAAAGACATGTTCGAGTGGGCGGCAAGACCGGCCTGTTGTGATCGCGCCGCCTTGTCGTTCAGCAATCTGGAAGTCATGGCCATGGTCTACCGGGCTGGCCGCCTGGCACAGGAGGGGCAGCAAGGCGCTGTGCTCCTGAAATTATCCAGAGGGCTGTTTCGTCTGGATAACGTTGAAAGGATCGCGCTGGCCGATATCGGCCGACGTACAGCGGCGATCAATGCCACAGAAGGCCTGACCTCGGCTCAAAAGGCACAGCGAATTGCGTTGCTGGAAGAGGTCGAGATCAAGCTGGCTTATCGCTTTGGTCTCAAGGATCGGCTTGGCTTGCCTGGTCAACCCCAGCGTGTGCGGTTTATTCGTCTGGGCGATGTTTCGAGCGAAATGCTCGACAGTGCGCAAGCTCAGGTTCTGGCACTGGACAACTCTCCCGAGGAGATCCAGGCGCTGGTGGAGCGCGGATTCTGGAAGCGTTATCTGGCCAGTAAATACCAGGCGCAATTCGAGGCTCGGCAGGCGCCTTACCTTGAGCGTCAACTCAGTCTGTACCAGGCGCATGCCGCGCAAGAACTTTCGCAAGCTGCGTATGAGCAGAAATCGTTGGATCTGGATGCCCAGCTGCAGATCGAGGAAGCGGCGCTGGTCCAGGAACTGACCCATCAAGAGCTGGCGCAGACCCCCTTCTGATCAATCACTGAGCCACCCAAAAAAGGCAAAAAGCCCCAAGTACGCGGTATGCACTTGGGGCTTTTTTTATGCGGAAGACGGGTCAGAACAGAAAGTAACGCTGAGCCATCGGCAGCACATCCGCCGGTTCACACCACAGCAAAACCCCATCGGCCTTGACCTGATAAGTCTGTGGATCGACATCTATGTTCGGCAGGTAGTCGTTGTGGATCAGGTCGGTTTTCTGCACCTCGCGGCAACCTTTGACCACGGCGATTTTCTTCTTCAAACCCAGGGCTTCGGGAAGGCCTGCCTCCTGTGCTGCCTGGCTGATGAAGGTCAGGCTGGTGGCATGCAGCGAGCCCCCGTAACTGGCGAACATCGGGCGGTAGTGCACCGGTTGCGGCGTCGGGATCGAGGCATTGGCGTCGCCCATCAGGCTGGCGGCAATCGCGCCGCCCTTGAGGATCAGCGTCGGTTTCACGCCGAAGAACGCCGGGCGCCAGAGCACCAGGTCGGCCCATTTACCGACTTCGATAGAGCCCACTTCATGGCTGATGCCGTGGGTGATGGCCGGGTTGATGGTGTATTTGGCGATGTAGCGTTTGGCGCGGAAGTTGTCGTTGCCTTCGCCGTCACCGGGCAATGGGCCGCGCTGTTTTTTCATCTTGTCGGCGGTCTGCCAGGTACGCGTGATCACTTCGCCAACGCGGCCCATGGCCTGGCTGTCGGAGCTGATCATCGAGAACGCGCCGAGGTCGTGGAGGATGTCTTCGGCGGCGATGGTTTCGCGACGGATGCGGCTTTCGGCGAAGGCCACGTCTTCGGCAATGCTCGGGTCCAGGTGATGGCAGACCATCAGCATGTCGAGGTGTTCGTCGATGGTGTTGCGGGTGAACGGCCGGGTCGGGTTGGTCGAGCTCGGCAGCACGTTGGCAAAGCCGCAGGCCTTGATGATGTCCGGGGCATGACCGCCGCCCGCACCTTCGGTGTGATAGGTGTGGATGGTGCGGCCCTTGAAAGCGGCGAGGGTGGTCTCGACGAAACCGGATTCGTTGAGCGTGTCGGTATGGATCGCCACTTGTACATCGTACTGGTCGGCGACGTTCAGGCAGTTGTCGATGCTGGCAGGCGTGGTGCCCCAATCCTCGTGCAACTTGAGGCCGATGGCACCGGCCTTGACCTGCTCGATCAACGGTTCCGGCAGGCTGGCGTTGCCCTTGCCGGTGAAACCGATGTTCATCGGGAACGCATCGGCGGCCTGGAGCATGCGCGCCAGGTGCCACGGTCCGGACGTGCAGGTGGTTGCATTGGTGCCCGTGGCCGGGCCGGTACCGCCGCCGATCATGGTGGTGACGCCGCTCATCAATGCTTCTTCGATCTGCTGCGGGCAAATGAAATGGATGTGCGTGTCGATGCCGCCCGCGGTGAGGATCATGCCTTCACCGGCGATGACTTCGGTGCTGGCACCGACCGCGATGGTGACGTTCGGCTGGATGTCCGGGTTACCGGCCTTGCCGATGGCGGCGATGCGCCCGTCCTTGAGGCCGACATCGGCCTTGACGATGCCCCAGTGGTCGATGATCAGTGCGTTGGTGATCAGGGTGTCGACGACCTCTGCAGCGAGTAATTGGCTTTGGCCCTGGCCGTCGCGGATGACTTTGCCGCCGCCGAATTTCACTTCTTCGCCGTAGGTGGTGAAGTCTTTCTCGACCTCGATCCACAGCTCGGTGTCGGCCAGGCGGACCTTGTCACCGACGGTGGGGCCGAACATGTCGGCGTAGGCTTGTCTTGAGATTTTCATGCGCATGCCTTGGGATTCAATTAATTTTGAGACCGCTCGCGTAGCTCGCTATCGCAGCCTCGCTTCGCTCGACAGCTCCTACAGGTGTTCACTCAAGTTTCCGATTGCTCTCGCCCCCTGTAGGAGCTGTCGAGTGAAACGAGGCTGCGATCTTTTCGAAGCACCGCAGAAATCAGTCGAGGTCACCCATGATCCGCCCGGCAAACCCGAACACCCGACGGTGTCCGGCCAGGTCTACCAACTCGACCTCACGGCTCTGTCCCGGCTCGAAGCGCACGGCGGTGCCGGCGGGGATGTTCAGGCGCATGCCGCGGCTGGCGGCGCGGTCGAAGGTCAGGGCGTCGTTGGTTTCGAAGAAGTGGTAATGCGAGCCGACCTGGATCGGGCGGTCGCCGCTGTTGGCCACCTTCAGGCTGAGGGTGCGGCGTCCAACGTTGAGTTCGATGTCACCGGGCTGGATCTGGTATTCACCGGGAATCATCAATGGGCTCCTTGGAGAATTTTGTAATAGAGGGCGGTCGGTTTGTAGCGACCGCTCGGGTCGCAGGCATAGTCGGGGATTTCGCCGGCGCGGGTGTAACCCAGGGCTTTGTAGAAGTCTTCGGCAGGGGAGCCGGCCTCGGTGTCGAGGTAGAGCATGCCGCGTTTGTGCTGGAGGGCGGCCGTTTCCAGCGCGCTCATCAACTGTTGGCCCAGGCCCCGGCGACGCGCATGTTCACGCACCAGCAGTTTTTGCACTTCGGCGCGGTTCAGGCCATTGGCTTTCTGGCACAGGGTCAGTTGCACACTGGCCTGCACTTGCTCGTCCTTGACCACCACCCACAGCAGCACGTTGCCCTTGTTCAGGTTCTCCTGGACATCATCGAAATAGGCTCGGGCTTGAGTGGCGTCAAGATTGGCCATGAACCCGACACTGGCGCCATAGCCGACGGCGTCGAGCAGCAGATCAATCAAACCCTGACGATAGTGCGCAAAGCTTTCAACATTGACGCGGCGTAGTTGGGCGGCGTTCATGGGCAATTACTCCTTGTTGGCAGTCGGCGGCTCCGCGCCAGGATTGAGGGTCAGTTGCATAAAAGTCAGGTCCAGCCAGCGACCGAACTTGGTGCCCACCTGAGGCATCTGGCCGGTCGTCACGAAACCGGCTCGTTCATGCAGGCGAATAGACGCGGCGTTACCGCTTTCGATGGCGGCGACCATCACGTGTTTGTCGCAGCCTTTGGCGCGCTCGATCAATGCGGTTATCAATTGCGGGCCGAGACCATTGCCACGCTGGTCGCTGCGCACGTAAACCGAGTGCTCGACGGTGTGACGGAACCCGTCGAACGGCCGCCAGTCACCAAATGAAGCGTAGCCCAGCACCGTGTTGTCGCCGTCGACGATCACCAGAATCGGGTAGCCCTGGGATTGCCGGGCGCTGAACCAGGCCTGGCGGTTACCCAGGTCCACGGCCTGTTCATTCCAGATGGCCGTGGTGTTGAGCACGGCGTCGTTGTAAATGTCGCGGATCGCCGGCAGGTCGGCGTGCGCTGCATCGCGGATGTGGTAGGTCATGGAGCGGCCTCAGGCGATCGGTTGGTGAACGGTGACCAGTTTGGTGCCGTCGGGAAAGGTCGCTTCAACCTGGATCTCCGGGATCATTTCCGGGATGCCTTCCATCACTTGTTCGCGGCTGAGCAGGGTGGTGCCGAAGTGCATCAACTCGGCCACAGTCTGGCCGTCGCGCGCGCCTTCGAGCAGCGCTGCGCAAATGTAAGCCATGGCTTCCGGGTAGTTGAGTTTCACGCCGCGCGCCAAACGCCGCTCGGCCACGAGGCCGGCGGTGAAGATCAGCAGCTTGTCTTTTTCGCGTGGGGTCAGGTCCATCGTTTGGAATCCATTGTTGGCAGAATGAAAATCGAATGTCTTGCACCCTCTTTGTAGGAGCTGTCGAGTGAAACGAGGCTGCGATCTTTTGATCCTGATCTTCAGCTGCGTCGATAAAAGATCGCAGCCTCGTTTCACTCGACAGCTCCTACAGGGGGATGTGTTCAGGTGCTCCATATTCTTGGGGGGACAGCTTCTCGGCCAAGCAACGCAGGCCGAAGCAATCGCCACAAATCAATCAGCCAGCCCCGCGCCAACAGCGCTTCACTGGCCAGGCACCGTGCAACCAGAAGCCCTGGCAATTGCGTCAGATCCCCGAGCACCTCGTTGGGCAGCGAACGGCAACGCTCCAGCAAATCACTGTCGATCTCCCCCGTCACCAACAACGTCGCAAACACCGGTTGCCCATCCAGGCCAATCGGCGAATCAAGCAAACCATCGCCTCCGACAATGCGCTGGCGTTCATGCCAGAGCAACTGACCGTCACGGCGGATGTCCAGTTGCGCCTGAAAATGCCCGAGGTCGAAACGCTCGCCGCTGGCCGGCCGGCCCAGCGCCACCACATCCCAGTAAAACAACCGCGCATCGCCTTCCAGATCAATCGAGGTGCTGAGCTCAGCCTGAGCGGCGCTGAAAATAATGGTTTCCTGTGGCAGCCATTCAAGTGTCGCGCCGGTCGCCACTTTCAAATCCAGCTGCTGATAAGCGGGCCCCGCTGCGCGATACCACTTGGCCGCACCGGGGCTGGTGATTTGCGCCCAGGCATCGCGGCCGACACTGGCCGAGATGTCCAGCCGATCACCCCCGGCAATCCCGCCCGGCGGGTGCACGATGATGTGCTGGCAAACCTCCGGCCCTTCGGCATACAGGTGCTTCTGCACCCGCAGCGGGCCTTTGTGGCGGCGCTGAACCGGGCGGGTGCTGTCGCCGAATCGGGCGTAGCCGAGTTCCAGCTCGGCGTGCCAGCTCGGGGTAAACAGGGCAGTGGGGACAGGTAAATTCATGATGTCTAATTATCGTCAGGACGCTACAGATTAGATCGTAACCAGACCGCGAACACCCTCGGCCTCCATATTTTCTCCGCGACCCTGTTGCACGATTTCGCCCCGGGACATCACCAGGTACTGATCGGCCAGTTCGGCGGCGAAATCGTAGAACTGCTCTACCAGCAGAATTGCCATGTCGCCACGGGCTGCGAGCTTCTTGATCACCACGCCGATTTCCTTGATCACCGATGGCTGGATGCCTTCGGTGGGCTCGTCGAGAATCAGCAGGCGTGGACGGCTGGCCAACGCTCGGCCGATCGCCAATTGCTGCTGTTGGCCACCGGACAGGTCGCCGCCGCGGCGCTGCTTCATCTGCAGCAGCACCGGAAACAGTTCGTAGATGAACGCCGGGACTTCCTTGGCTTCAGCACCGGGAAATCGCGACAGGCCCATCAACAGGTTTTCTTCTACGGTCAGCCGGCCGAAAATTTCCCGACCCTGAGGCACGTAAGCGATCCCGGCGTGAACCCGCTGGTGTGGCTTGAACGCGGTGATTGATTTGCCTTCCCAGTTCACCGCGCCTTCTTTGGCCGGCAACAAACCCATCAGGCACTTGAGCAGCGTGGTCTTGCCCACGCCGTTGCGCCCGAGCAGGCAGGTGACTTCCCCGACTTTCACGTCAAACGTCAGGCCCCGCAGGATGTGGCTACCGCCGTAATACTGGTGCAGCTTGTCGACTTGCAGCATCTTAAAATTCCTTCTGTTGCACACCATCCCGCGCTTGATCTGCGCTTGATCTGCTTTTGTAGGAGCTGTCGAGTGAAACGAGGCTGCGATCTTTTGATCTTGCTCTTTCCTGGCTCCGCTGGAGATCAAAAGATCGCAGCCTCGTTTCACTCGACAGCTCCTACGGGGCGGTCGGCTATCGGCCTAAATACACCTCGATCACGCGCTCGTTGTCCTGTACCTGCTCCAGCGACCCTTCGGCCAGAACGCTGCCCTGGTGCAATACGGTGACGTGGTCGGCGATGGAGCCGACGAAGCCCATGTCGTGTTCCACCACCATCAGCGAATGCTTGCCCGCCAGGCTCTTGAACAGTTCGGCGGTGAATTCGGTTTCGGCGTCGGTCATGCCCGCTACCGGCTCGTCGAGCAGCAGCAGTTGCGGGTCCTGCATCAGCAACATGCCGATTTCCAGAAACTGCTTCTGACCATGGGACAACAAACCCGCCGGACGATTGACCGAAGTGGTCAGGCGAATGGTGTCCAGCACCTCGCTGATGCGATCTTTCTGTTCGCCACTCAGGCGAGCCCGCAGGCTGGCCCACACCGATTTGTCGGTTTTCTGCGCCAGCTCCAGGTTTTCAAAAACGCTCAAGGCTTCGAACACTGTCGGCTTCTGGAACTTGCGACCGATGCCGGCCTGGGCGATTTGCACTTCGCTCATCTGCGTCAGGTCGAGGGTTTCGCCGAACCAGGCTTTGCCGTGACTGGGGCGAGTCTTGCCGGTGATCACGTCCATCAGCGTGGTCTTGCCCGCGCCGTTGGGGCCGATGATGCAGCGCAGTTCGCCGACGCCGATGTACAGGTTCAGATCGTTCAGCGCCTTGAAACCATCGAAGCTGACGCTGATGTCTTCCAGGGTCAGGATCGTGCCGTGGCGAGTGTTCAGGCCGGGGCCGACGCGTTGACCGAGGCCGATGGCGTCGCGGCTGCTGCCGGCGTCCCGGTTGGGTTCCAGTGGCGGAAAAAACGCCGGTTCGAGCATGAATTCAGCCGTCGCAGTCACTCTCATTGCTCACCCCTTTTTTTCAGCAAACCGATCACGCCTTTGGGCAGGTACAAGGTCACGACGATGAACAGCGCGCCGAGGAAGAACAGCCAGTATTCCGGGAAAGCCACGGTAAACCAGCTCTTCATTCCGTTGACCACGCCGGCACCGAGCAGCGGGCCGATCAGCGTGCCGCGACCACCCAGCGCCACCCAAACGGCGGCCTCGATGGAGTTGGTCGGCGACATTTCACTCGGGTTAATGATCCCGACTAGCGGCACATACAGCGCGCCGGCCAGGCCGCACAACACTGCGCTCAACACCCAGACAAACAGCTTGAAACCGCGTGGATCGTAGCCGCAGAACATCAGGCGGTTTTCGGCATCGCGTAACGCGGTCAGCACCCGGCCAAATTTGCTTTGCGCCAGGCGCCAACCGATGAGCAGGCTCGCCACCAGCAACACCACCGTGGCGAAAAACAACACCGCGCGAGTCTCAGGTTCAGTGATGCCGAAGCCGAGAATGGTGCGGAAGTTGGTGAAGCCGTTATTACCGCCAAACCCGGTTTCGTTGCGAAAGAACAGCAGCATCCCGGCGAAGGTCAGGGCCTGGGTCATGATCGAGAAATACACGCCCTTGATCCGCGAGCGGAAGGCGAAGAAGCCGAACACCAGCGCCAGCAACCCCGGCGCCAACACCACCAGACACATCGACCAGAGGAAACTGCTGGTGCCGGTCCAATACCATGGCAATTCAGTCCACGACAGAAAGGTCATGAACGCTGGCAAGCCGTCGCCCGAGGCCTGGCGCATCAGGTACATGCCCATCGCATAGCCGCCGAGGGCGAAGAACAAACCGTGACCAAGGGACAGCAGACCGGCGTAACCCCAAACCAGATCGAGGGCCAGCGCGACAATCGCGTAGCAAAGAATCTTGCCCACCAGCGTCAGCGTGTAGGCCGAGACGTGAAACGCGCTGTCCGGCGACAACAACGACAGCAACGGCAACGTCAGCAGCAGAACGAGGATCACCGCGCCGACGGCGATCGTGACTTTGGGGCCGGCCTTTTGCGTGGCCGTGAGCATCAGGGGCTGGTTCATCAGTCGATCACCCGTCCTTTCAGTGCGAAGAGGCCTTGCGGACGTTTCTGGATAAACAGAATGATCAGCGCGAGGATCAGGATCTTGCCGAGCACGGCGCCGATCTGCGGTTCGAGAATTTTGTTGGCGATACCCAGACCGAAGGCAGCCAGCACGCTACCGGCCAACTGCCCGACACCGCCGAGCACCACCACCAGGAACGAGTCGATGATGTAGCTCTGTCCGAGGTCCGGGCCGACGTTGCCGATTTGACTCAGCGCTACGCCACCAAGTCCGGCAATGCCCGAGCCGAGGCCGAACGCGAGCATGTCCACGCGTCCGGTCGGCACGCCACAGCAGGCGGCCATGTTGCGGTTCTGGGTGACGGCGCGCACGTTCAAACCGAGGCGAGTCTTGTTCAGCAGCAACCAGGTGAGCACCACCACAAACAGCGCGAAGGCGATGATCACGATGCGGTTGTACGGCAGCACCAGGTTGGGCAGCACTTGAATCCCGCCCGACAACCACGCTGGGTTGGCCACTTCGACGTTTTGCGCACCGAACACCAATCGCACCAGTTGAATCAGCATGAGGCTGATGCCCCACGTGGCGAGCAGGGTTTCCAGCGGGCGGCCGTAAAGGTGGCGAATCACCGTACGTTCCAGCGCCATGCCGATGGCGGCGGTGACGAAAAACGCCACCGGCAACGCGATCAGCGGATAGAACTCGATGGCTTGCGGGGCGAAGCGTTGGAACATCAGCTGCACCACGTACGTCGAGTACGCGCCGAGCATCAGCATCTCTCCATGAGCCATGTTGATCACGCCGAGCAGGCCGAAGGTGATCGCCAGACCGAGTGCGGCAAGCAACAGGATCGAACCGAGGGACATGCCGCTGAAGGCCTGGCCGAGGATCTCGCCGATCAGCAATTTGCGTTTGACCTGAGCGAGGCTGGTTTCGGCAGCGGTGCGTACGCCTGCGTCGGCTTCGACACCGGGTTGCAGCAGGCTTTCGAGGCGGGTGCGAGCCAGTGGGTCGCCGGTTTCACCGAGCAGACGCACAGCGGCAAGGCGTACGGCCGGGTCGGTGTCCACCAGTTGCAGATTGGCCAGCGCCAGGCTCAGGGCGGCGTGAACGCTTTCGTCTTGTTCGCCAGCCAGTTGCTGGTCGAGAAATTTCAACTGCGCCGGTTTGGCGCTTTTCTGTAATTGCTGCGCGGCGGCCAGACGGGTTTTGGCGTCGCTGGCGAGCAATTGGTGGCTGGCCCTAGCGGTGTCGATCAGACCCCGCAGGCGGTTGTTCAGGCGCAGGGTTTTCGGTTGGCCGTCGACGGTCAGCTCGCCTTGTTGCAGGGCGTTGATCAGCCCGATACGGGCCGGATCGGGCTGCGCTGCCCAGGCTTCCAGAAGCTTGGCTTGTTGCACGGGATTGGCCGCGACGAAGTCTTCGGCGTCGCCGGCGTGGGTGGTCATCGGCAGCAAAAGTGCGATGACGAGGAATAACCGGTAAAGGGCAGTGGGCATAGAGAGTCGCCTTGCGCGGACTATGTGGGAGCTGGCTTGCCTGCGATGCAGGCGACTCGGTGTATCTGATGCACCGAGGTGATGCCATCGCAGGCAAGCCAGCTCCCACAGGAGTTGTGTCGGTCCTTAGCTGTGTGCTCAGGCCAGACATCCAGTGGCTTAGTTGCTCTTCACCGCATAATCCGGCTTCTTGTCGTTACCCGAAATGAACGGGCTCCACGGCTCGGCACGGATCGGCCCTTCGGTCTGCCACACCACGTTGAACTGACCGTCCGCCTGAATCTCGCCGATCATCACCGGTTTGTGCAGGTGGTGATTGGTCTTGTCCATGGTCAGGGTGTACCCGGACGGCGCGGCAAAGGTCTGGCCGGCGAGGGCTTCGCGGACTTTGTCGACGTCGGTGGACTTGGCTTTCTCAGCCGCTTGCGCCCACATGTGGATGCCCACGTACGTGGCTTCCATCGGGTCGTTGGTCACCGCTTTGTCGGCACCCGGCAGGTTGTGTTTCTTGGCGTAGGCTTTCCAGTCAGTGACGAATTTCTTGTTCGCCGGGTTCTCGACCGATTCGAAGTAATTCCATGCCGCGAGGTTGCCTACCAGCGGTTTGGTGTCGATGCCGCGCAGCTCTTCTTCGCCGACCGAGAACGCCACGACCGGAACGTCAGTGGCTTTCAAACCCTGGTTAGCCAGCTCTTTATAGAACGGCACGTTGGAGTCGCCGTTGACGGTGGAGATGACCGCTGTCTTGCCACCGGCCGAGAATTTCTTGATGTTGGCCACGATGGTTTGATAGTCGCTGTGGCCGAACGGGGTGTAGACCTCTTCGATGTCCTTGTCCGCCACACCTTTGGAGTGCAGGAACGAGCGCAGGATTTTGTTGGTGGTGCGCGGGTAGACGTAGTCGGTGCCCAACAGGAAGTAACGCTTGGCGCTGCCGCCTTCTTCGCTCATCAGGTATTCCACCGCCGGGATCGCTTGCTGGTTCGGCGCGGCGCCGGTGTAGAACACGTTCGGCGACATCTCTTCACCTTCGTATTGCACCGGGTAGAACAGCAGGCCGTTGAGCTCTTCGAACACCGGTAACACCGATTTACGCGACACCGATGTCCAGCAACCGAACACCACCGCCACCTTGTCCTGAGTCAGCAGTTGACGACCCTTTTCGGCGAACAGTGGCCAGTTCGATGCCGGGTCGACGACCACAGGCTCCAGCATCTTGCCGTTGACGCCGCCCTTGGCGTTGATCTCGTCGATGGTCATCAGCGCCATGTCTTTGAGCGACGTTTCGGAGATCGCCATGGTGCCGGACAACGAATGCAGAATACCGACCTTGATGGTCTCGGCGGCCTGGAGGCTCCAGGTCATGCCCATCGCGGCAATGCTTGCCGAAAGTGTGAAAGCCTTGATCAAGCTGCGACGCTTCATTGTGCGATCTCCATGAACTTATGAATTTTCTTGGTGGCAGATGCGGACTACTGAAGGGTCTTTAGCAAGGGCTGTGCCTGGTCGGCAAAAGGCAGGGAAATGTCGTATTAGAGCGGTTGCGCGGTTTTGCGGCGCACCATAAGGGGACGGGGTCGGGGCGGTGGTGCGTCAGGATGCGCCACATCGGGGCGAGGAGTTGGAGCCCGATCACATTTTCTGTAGGAGTACAGGGGATTGTGTAGATCCGGCAGGATTAGCGGCGGCGCATGAGGCCGATGAAGAACAGGCCGCCGATGGCGGCGGTGGCGACGCCGATGGGCAAGTCTTCGGGGGCGATCAGGGTGCGGGCGGCGACATCGACCCACACCAGAAAAACACTGCCCAGCAACACGCACACCGGCAGCAAGCGACGGTGTTCAGCCCCGACCAACCGGCGCGCAATGTGCGGCACCATCAGCCCGACAAACCCGATAGACCCGCTGATCGACACCAACACCCCGGTCATCAGCGACGCAATCAAAAACACCCGCAACCGCACGGTACGAGCGTTGAGCCCGAGGGTCACGGCCGTCTGCTCACCCGCCATCAACGCATTCAGTGGCCGAGCCATTCCCAGCAACAACACCAACCCGAGCAACACGCTGGCCGCCGGTACTGCCAGCAATTCCCAGCGCGCCAACCCGAGCCCACCGAGCATCCAGAACATCACCGCCGAACTCGCGCGGTGATCGCCGAGAAACAGCAGCAGATTGGCGATCGCCATCATCACGAAGGACACCGCCACGCCGCACAGCAGCAGCCGGTCACTGTCCAGCCGCCCGTTGCGGTTGGCGATCATCAGCACGATCAGCATGCTCAGCAACGCGCCGATAAACGCCGCGATCGGCAAGGTCAGCAGGCCAACGATTTCACCGACATGCAGCACCACGATCACGGCACCGAGGGTCGCGCCGGAGGTGACTCCAAGCAAATGCGGGTCGGCCAGCGGATTGCGCGTCACCGCTTGCAGCACCGCCCCGATCAGCGCCAACCCGGCACCCACCAACGCGCCAAGCAACATGCGCGGCACACGAATCAGCCAGACGATGTGTTCCTGCCCGGCGGCCCAGTCCGGCACGCCGAAACCGAAAATCTTGTGCAGCAAAATCCGCCACACCACGTCCACCGGCACCCGCGCCGGACCGAAACCCAGCGACACCACGCACGACACCAGCAACAACGCGCCGAGGGCAACCAGCAACAAGGCGTAACGACGATTGATCATTCGCCGTGGAAACCCTTGGCCAGGGTTTCAACCGCCAGCACATTGTCGATCCCGGGCGTGGCCTGCACATACGGAATCACGATGAAGCGCTGGTTCTTGATCGCGTCCACCGATTGCAGCGCCTGGTTGTTGAGCAGAAATTGCTCTTTCTGTTCGGCGGTGACTTCGCCGTAGTCGACGATGACGATCACCTGCGGATTGCGTTCGACCACGTTCTCCCAGTTGACCCGGGTCCAGCTTGCGTCGACGTCGTCGAGAATATTGCGCCCGCCAGCGGCGTCGATCAGCGCTTGCGGCATACCGAGACGGCCGGAAGTCATGGCGCGGTCTTCACCGCTGTCATAGAGGAACACGCGAGGTTTGTCTGCCGGCAGATCCTTGCGCACTTCGGCGACTTGCGCCTGCATCTGGGCGATCAAGGCGTTGGCGCGATCCTGCACGTCAAAGATTTTGCCGAGGTTGCGCAGGTCGTTGTAAGTGTCTTCCAGACTGGCCGGCGGACGCTTCATCACGAACGCACAGGACTCGGTCAGCTCGTAGACGTTGATGCCCAGCGGCTGCAACGTTTGCGGCGTCAGGTCACCACCCACGCGCATGCCGTAATCCCAGCCGGCGAAGAAAAAATCGACGTTGGCGTTGAGCAGGGTTTCCACCGACGGGTACTTGGCCGCCAGCTCCGGCAAGCCATCAAGGATGGTCTGCATCCGGGGCGTGACCGACTTCCAGCCGGTCACACCGCTATACCCGGCCATGCTGGGTTTCAGGCCGAGGGCGAGCATCATTTGGGTCATGTTGATGTCGTGGCTGACCGCGTGTTTCGGCGCTTGCTGGAAGGTGACTTCGCGGTTGCAGCTCTGCACGGTCAACGGGTAGTGAGTGGCCTCGGCAAATGCTTGGGCATTGCCCAGCAACAGAGCGGCGCAAAGCAGGGAACGCAAAGTCATGGTTGGGTTATCCAGGTAATTCGTGGGTAGCCGTGCAAGGGATGTTCATCGATCAGCGCTTCGACGCCGAACACGTCGCGCAGCAGTGGTGCGGTCAGGACTTCTTTGGGTGTGCCGCTGTCGACGATGCGGCCGTGGTTGATCACGTACAACCGATCGCAGAAAGCGGCTGCGAGGTTGAGGTCGTGAATGCTCGCCAGGGTGCCGATCTTCAGGCGTTTGACCAGTTGCAGCAGTTCGAGCTGATAGCGCGGGTCGAGGTGATTGGTCGGCTCGTCGAGGATCAGCATTTGCGGTTGCTGAGCCAGGGCGCGGGCAAGGATCACGCGCTGTTTTTCACCGCCGGAGAGGGTGGCGAAGGCATGATCCTCGAAGCCTTTGAGGCCGACTGATTCGAGGGCCTGGGTCGCGAGATTTCTGTCTTCGAGGGTATCGCCGTCGAACAGACCTTTGTGCGGTGTGCGGCCCATGGCGACGACTTCGTCGACGGTGAGGCCGAAGGCGTCGGGGAATTCCTGCAGGACCACGGCGATGCGTTGCGCGCACCAGCGTGAGGATTGCTTCCAGACGTTGTGGTGGTCGAGCTTGACCTCGCCGCGCTCGGGTTTGCTGAAACGCCAGGCACAGCGCAGCAGGCTGGTTTTGCCGCTGCCGTTGGGGCCGATCAGACCGACGAACTCACCGGGGAGCACGTGCAAGGTTGCATCCCGCAGTTGGAACTGGTGATGGCAATGGCCGTGGCCCAGGGGTGTCCAGGCGAGGTTTGTGAGATTCAGCGAGGTCATGCATTTACTCTGAAATATTCGGTGTTGCTGATGACGCTTTCGCGAGCAGGCTCGCTCCCACAGTTGATCGCATTTCAATGTGGGAGCGAGCTTGCTCGCGATGAGGCCCCTGTAGCCGACCGGGAGATAAGCGCGGGAAGTCTACAGATCCCTCTAAATCGCGCATCTCGCCTGTTTCATGATGAAGGTGAGGCCGATTCAGTTTGCCGATTGAATCGCGACAGCAGCACCCGATCCAGCAGCCAGACCACCACCAGCGAAGCGCCCACCAACGGAAACGCCACCGCCAGACCGAACATGATGACCATTGCGGTTTTCCATTTCGGCAGGTCGTGGCGCAGCGGCGGAGCACCGAATTTTCCTTGTGGACGGCGCTTCCACCAGATCACCACGCCGCTGACGGCGCTGAGCAGAATCATCAGGCAGATCAGCAGCACGATGATCTGATTGAACACACCGAACATCTTGCCTTCGTGCAGCATCACGCCGATTTCCGTCGCACGGGCGACGGTGCCGTATTGTGCGTAGCGCACGTCGGCGAGGACGTCGCCGGTGTACTGATCCACATGCAGCGTGGCGTCGTTGCGCGGGTCGTCGGCGAACACGGCGATGGTGAACACGCCAGTCGCCGTGGTCGGCAAGGTGATGCTGTAGCCCGGTTCGACCTGGCGTTGCACGGCGATGTTCTGCACGTCCTGCAAGCTGATGGTCGGCGCGGCGGGGCCAGCTTGTGCGCTACCGTGGGCCATGTGTTCGGCGTGGTCGCCGGACATCGGCATCGGTGTGTTTTCCATCGCCCAAGGCACGGTCTGGCGGGTGGCGGTGTTGAGGCTGCGGGCCTCGACATCGGACTTGGGCACGTCATCCCACATCGCTGCCGGAAAGACATTCCACACTTCGGCGTATTGCTTGCCCCAGAACCCGGTCCAGGTCATGCCGCTGAGCAGCATCACCAGCAGCAACGACGCGCCCCAGAACCCGGTCACCGCGTGCAGGTCACGCCAAAGCACTCGACCGCGACTGCTCAAGCGTGGCCACAGGATGCCGGCCGCCTGGCCACGCGGCCACCACAGAAAGACGCCGGAGACCACTAACACCACGCCCCAACCGGCGGCCAGTTCGATCAGTCGATCACCGACGGTGCCGATCATCAATTCGCCATGAATCGCTCGCGCAACGGCTTGCAGATTCTTTTTGGCGTCTTGCTCGCCGAGGATGTCAGCGTGATAGGGATCGACGAATACGTTGAGCTCGTTACCGCCATTGAGCACGACAAATTGCGCGCTGCGTTCGGCGTTGACCGGTGGCAAATACTGCTTGATCGTGGCTTGTGGATAAGCCTCTTTCACCCGCTTGAGCAGGTCATCGGCCGGGACGCTGTGATGCCCGGCCGGGACATTCAGCAGGCTGCCGTACATCAACGGGTCGAGTTGCGGCTTGAACAGGTAAATGATGCCGGTCAGGGCCAGCATCACCATGAAAGGCGCGACGAACAGACCGGCATAGAAATGCCAGCGCCAGGCCAGGTTGTAGAAATTCACTTTGGGCTGTTTCATCGGTTGTGCTCCGCTTTGGCGATTCAATTGTCTTGGAAAGATCGCAGCCTCGTTTCACTCGACAGCTCCTACAGGGGGTACGTGTTCCAATGTAGGAGCTGGCGTAGCCTGCGATCTTTTGACTTTTCTTGTTAGAAACTCATGTCCACTTTGGTCCAGAGCGTGCGCCCCGGTTCTTTTATCGCTTGCGGGTCATTGGCCGGGTAGCCGAAACCGGCGTTGCCGGCCAGGTTCAAATGCTCGGCATACGCCTTGCCGAAGAGGTTGTCGACGCCGGTGCTGACCTTCCAGTTTTTGTTAATCCGGTAGGCGCCATTGAGCGAGAACACGCCAAAACCCGAGGTCCTGTCGAAGTCCTTGCCAACGACGTTGCCCTTGTTCTGGTCGATGCGGTTTTGCGCCGCGACCACCCGCCACAAGGCACCGGCGCTCCAGTTGTCTTCGCTGTAGGTCAGGCCGAAACGTGCGTCCAGCGGCGGCATTTGCGGCAGTGCGTTGCCGTCGCTTCTGTTTTTGCCCCAGGCGTAGGCCAGGGTCGCATCGGCTTTCCAATGGCTGGTCAGCTTGTAGGCCGCACCCAATTCGCCGCCCATGATCCGCGCGTCGATGTTCTGTGCTTGCGAGGTCATGCCCATCATTGTTGGCGTGTAGTTGAACAGGATGTAGTCGCGCACCTGTCCGACGTAGCCCGAGGCCCAGGCTTCGAGGTCTTCGGTCTTGTATTGCAGGCCGAAGTCGAGCTGGGTGGTTTTTTCAGGCTTGATCGAGTCGAAGGCATTCACCGAGCCGGCGGGGCCGGACTTGGGTGAAAACAGCTCCCAGTAATCCGGGAAACGCTGGGTGTGACCGAGACCGGCATACAACGTGGTCGGGCTGTCCGCCAGATCATGCTCGTAACGGACGAAGCCGCTTGGCAGGGTGTCGGCGCGGGTGTCGTCGGCGGTCGGGTTAGGGCGCGCCATCATCCCGGAGCCAGTGGTCTGCCGGAAATCCTTGGCCGAAGCGCGGTCCAGTCGCGCGCCGGTAATCAGCCGGTCACGGTCGGCGGCGTACCAGGTCAATTCGCTGAACACACCGTAGTTGTGGAAGTCGGCGTCCTTGTTGCGCGGCAATTCCTTGTAGACGTCGATGCCCATGGCGCTGCGTTGGCGATGTTCGCTGGTCTGCGCATCGATGCCGCTGATCAACTGCACATCGGCCCAGCGCCAGGTGGCTTTGATCCGTGCGCCGAGGGTTCGACGGTCGACGTTGGAGGCCATGGGACCTGCCATCATTCCGGTGCCGGACGGCGTGCGCAGGGTGTAGTTGTCCATCACGTGGTCGGCGTAGTTGTAGTAGATCTGCGCCTCGACCTTATCCAGCACATCGCCGATGTTCGACTTCTCGAACCGCAGGCCCAGGCTTTCGCGCTTGAACTGCGAACCGTCCATGCCGCGCCCGGCGTAACGGGCTTCGCCATCGCCCTTGCCGGCGGTCAGTTCCAGCAGGGTGTCAGCGTCCGGGGTCCAGCCAACCGCCACATCGCCGTTCCATTTGTCATAGCGCGACGGCACGGTGTCGTTGTTGCCGTCCTGGTAGTCGTCGGCATGCGCGGTGTTGCCGATCACTCGCACGTAACCCAATGGCCCGCCGGCAGCAGCGTCCACCACTTTGTCGAAACGGCCGTTGGAGCCAGCCAGCACGCTGGCGTTCACCCGCGTGCCGAGTTCGCCGAAGCTTTCCGGCTCACGGTCGAAGAGGATGGTCCCGGCCGACGCGCCCGGTCCCCAGAGCACGGTTTGCGGGCCTTTGATCACGGTGAGTTTGTCGTAGGTTTCCGGCGAGATGTACGAGGTCGGTGCGTCCATTCGGCCGGGGCAGGCGCCGAGCAACTGGCCGCCGTTGGTGAGGATGTTCAGCCGCGAGCCGAACATGCCGCGCAGCACCGGGTCGCCGTTGGTGCCGCCGTTGCGCACCAGGGCGAAGCCGGGGATGGTTTTCAGGTAATCGCCACCGTCGCTGGCCGGCACCGGTTGGCGCGGGTCCTTGGGGTTGGTGACGATGGTCAGCGGCGAACTCGGCGCGATGGCGGTGATCACCGTCGGGCTCAGTTCTTCACTGTGACCGGCGTGTTCATCGGCCAGCACCATGGGTGTCAGCAGTGCACCGCAAAGGAAGGCGGTGGCGTGCCTGAAACGAATATTGGATTCGTTCGGGGCAAAAGAAGCTTGGGCAGCGCTCAAGCGTGTGTCAGCAGAAAACCTGGGCATGACAATTTCCATCGAACAGTCGTAAACGACACGGCCGGCAGCCTGCGCAATCCATGTGGGAGGGAGCTTGCTCGCGATGAGGGAGGGGCAGCCAACATCAATGTTGAATGACCCATCGCGATCGCGAGCAAGCTCGCTCCCACAGGTAGCTTTGGCTGTCTTCGGACTGTGTGAGGTCGGAGGTGGGTGTTTACGCGGCGATGGGTGGGGCGCGGGTGCGGGCGCCGGGGAAGAAGGTTTGCCGGGCGTGGCCCAGGCGAGGGGAAGGTGTGGTGAAGGTGGTGGCTGTTGGCGTGTCGAATGCGACGAAGGACTGGCCGCCGGTCAGCGCCGGGCAACTGAACAGCAGGCTGCAATAGCCGCATTTTTCCCAGAGCGCGTGATGTGAGGCTTTTGGCGGGCAGTGTTCGGCGGTGGTTTGCGCGCTGTGGTCGGCGTGCTCCATCGTCGACATGTCCATGCTCATGTCCATCGACATGCTCATGGTCATCGAGGAGGCGCGTTGATCCATCGGAATCGACTGAGAAATCAGCGGGCCGATAAAGATCATCAACATGGCGAACAGGCTGATCCAGCTACCGCGCGTCAGGCTTAACGGCTGACGACGGTGTGCGGATGACCTGGCGCTAAGCAGGCGCATGGCGTTTTTTGCTCAGTCGCTTACTGGGCGTGGACGTGCATCTGCATGCCTTCCGGCGGCTTCTTCTGCACCGAGACGTCGACCGTCACGTCACCGGACTTCTCGAAATGCATCGTCAGCGGGAAGCGTTTGCCGTCGCTCAGCAGGCTGCGGTCTTTCAGGTTTACCAGCATCACGTGGTAGGCCATCGGCGCAAAAGTGACGTTGCCACCGGCAGGAATGTCGACGCTCGGCACCTGCTGCATTTTCATCAGGTCGTTTTGCATTACGTGCTCGTGCAACTGGGCTTCGCCTGCAATCGGCGAGTCGACGCTGAGCAGTCGGTCGGCCGTTTTACCGTTGTTGTGAATCACGAAATACGCCGCGACCGTTGGCGCGTTTGGCGGCAACTCTTGCGACCACGGATGCGCGATTTCCAGCTCCCCGGCCTTGTATTCGTGGGCATTGGCAAAACAGGCAGGCAGCAGCAACACAGCCAGGACGATGAGTTTGTTCAACATGGCAGTTCTCCAGAACGATTCAAAACGCAGGTCAATTGCGAGAAGGAATCACACCAGAGGGGAAGCGCGGGGGTTGAGGTTCGGCCATTGCTGGCGCGGTGTCGGTGTATCGAGAGACGCACGAGGCAGGCTTCGATTGGCCTCGAAACGCGCGAAATACAGTTGCGGCACATGCCCGGGTAACGCCACCAGTGGCGCGGAACCTGAGCAGCACCAGCAATGTTGCATGTTGGAGTGATCGTCACTCTGCGGGGTTTTCTGTTCGATATCGCCCAGGGAAATCGCCACCATCTTGGTGCCGCTGGACGAACAGAAACTGCCCCACAACAACTGCTCGGCAGGCGATTTCGCCGTCTGCGCCATCGCTCCCGTCATCGGCATGGCGAGCATGTTGAACAGCACTGCGAAGCAGGCGATCCAGGCAAATGCGAGCCGTTGTCGGGACATGGGACAAATCCGGTTGGGTGGGCGATCAGGCGCGGCTATTTAGCCTGATCAGGGCCGATAAGTAAAAAAGCGGTGTGCGGTGTGGTGTCGCAGTTAAAACTGTTTGTTTCTACGCCATCAGTGCGCACGTACCACATGTACTTCCATATCGACTCCAAGCGTAGCGCGAATGACGGCGAATATCGCAGCCAGGTTGTCCATGCTTGGGTTGCCCTTGGCAGACAACATTCGATGGAGACTTTTGCTAGGTTTTGCTGTTTCTTTCGCCAATTCTTCGAAACCTACGGTAGCGTTGACTAGGTCACGCAAAATGATCCTGGCCATTTCAGGTTCACCATTAAGAAACAGAGTAGCAGCCTCATCCAACAACGCCTGGGCGAACTCGGGGTCACGTTGGGCACGCTCGGCAATGGTGTGTTTGTAGCTTCGGGTGAGCGCCATGACTTTATCTCCGGGGTCGTTCGGCTTTTTTGCGGGTTCGAAATTCAGCTATCAGTATTTTTGCCTTTTTAATGTCGGCTTTCTGAGTGGACTTATCGCCTCCACCAAAAAGGATGATCAGGCGTTTCCCTTCTTGCACAAGATAGATTCTGTAGCCCGGCCCCCAATTTATTCGGTATTCGCCGAGACCTTCGAACCACTTGATGTTGGAGCTATGGCCTAGCTCTAGCCGGACCAATGCGTTGGATACCTTAAGCGCTGCCTGAGCATTTAAGGTGGAAAACCAGCGCCCAAAGGGGCTTGTATCGTTTTCCTGCAAGTATTCTTCGAGTGTGATCACAGGCGGCCCTGAAGGTAACAAATAGGTTACTGTTCATGCAAGCCGATGATCCTGCCTTACTGAGCAAAGGTCGCCAACGCATCAAGTGTTTCTTCAAGCGTCACAAACTCCCGATCAACCCCCGGCAACACCGGTCGCTGCAAAACAAGCACCGGCACCCCACGCTCCCGTGCCACTTCCAGCTTCGGCTCGGTCGCGGTGCTGCCGCTGTTCTTGCTGATCAGCACATCAATCTGCCGACGTTCAAACAGCGCACGTTCATCCTCGATCAGAAACGGCCCACGCGCGCCAATCACTTCGCAGCGTTCGTTGCCGGGGTAAACGTCCAGTGCACGCAAGGTCCAGAATTGCTCTGGCGGGATTTCATGCAGATGTTGCAATGGTTCGCGGCCGAGGGTGAACAGCGGACGCCGGAACGGTTTCAGCGCTTCGATCAGCTCGGCCCAGTCGCTGACTTCGCGCCAGTCATCCCCGGCCTGTGGTTGCCAGGCCGGGCGCCTTAACGCCCAGCATGCAACACCGCTCAACCGCGCAGCGGTGGCGGCGTTCTGGCTGATTTGTGCAGCGTAGGGGTGGGTGGCGTCCAGCAGCAGTTCGATCCTTTCATCCCGAATGAACTGCGCCAGCCCTTCGGCACCGCCGTAACCGCCCACGCGAACCTGACAGGTCAGATCTGTCGGCACACGCCCCACGCCGGCCAGGCTATAGATGTGTTCCGGCCCGAGGGACCGGGCGATGGCCAAGGCTTCTGTCACGCCACCCAGCAACAACACGCGCTTCATTGAAAAGCTCCCGCATGGCCGACAATCCCGCCCTGGCGATCGATGGCAAATACTTCAATCTGAACCTGTGTCGGCACCACGCTGCGGGCAAAGTCCAGCGCGTGCTGACACACCGCATCACCCAGGGCGATCCCGGCAGCGCTGGCCATTGCCAAGGCTTGCTGGCTGGTATTGGCCTCGAGAATCCCTTGCTGCAACGCCTCATCGGCACCAATCACCGCCGCCCACTCGGCCAGTTGCGGCAGGTCGATGCTCGAATGCCGGCTGTGCAAATCCATGTGCCCGGCCGCCAGTTTACTGATCTTGCCGAAGCCGCCGCACAGGCTGAGTTTATCCACAGGCACTTTGCGCAGATGTTTGAGCACTGCGCCGACGAAGTCGCCCATTTCGATCAGGGCGATTTCCGGCAAGTCGTAGACCCGGCGCATGGTGTCTTCACTGGCATTGCCGGTGCATGCGGCGATGTGTAGGTAGCCGTTGGTTTTTGCCACGTCGATGCCCTGATGGATCGAGGCAATGTAGGCCGCGCAGGAAAACGGCCGGACGATGCCGCTGGTGCCGAGAATCGACAAACCGCCGAGAATCCCCAGGCGCGGGTTCATGGTTTTCAAGGCTAGCGCTTCACCGCCTTCGACGTTCAGCGTGACGTCGAAACCGCCGCGGTAATCGAGTTCCTCGGCCAGCAGGGTCAAGTGATCGGTGATCATCTTGCGTGGCACCGGGTTGATCGCGGGTTCACCGACGCCCAGCACCAGCCCCGGCCGGGTCACCGTGCCGACACCGCGACCGGCATTGAAGCGAATACCCGGTCGGGCATTCAGGCGCACGTGGGAGTAGAGCAGGGCGCCGTGGGTCACGTCCGGGTCGTCCCCGGCGTCCTTGATGGTTCCGGCCTCGGCGCCGTCATCCATCAACCGACAGAACTCCAGGCGCATCTGCACGTGCTTGCCCTTGGGCAGGACGATGTCAACCGCGTCCGAATGCGTGCCTTCCAACAACAAACGTGCAGCCGCAAGGCTGGTGGCGGTGGCGCAGCTGCCGGTGGTCAGGCCACTGCGCAGCGGTGCGGGTTGTTCGGCGGTTTCGTCACGCATCGAAAGGCTTCGTCACTTCCAGCAAGGTAATCGGCAACGCTTGACGCCAGGTATCGAAGTCTCCCAACGGTTGCGCCTGAGCGATATGAATGCGCGTCAGCTCGCCGCCGTGCTGCTCGCGCCAGGCCATCAAGGTCATTTCACTTTGCAACGTGACCGCGTTGGCGATCAGTCGACCGCCGGGTTTGAGTTGTGCCCAGCAGGTTTCGAGCACGCCCTCGCGGGTGACGCCGCCGCCGATGAAAATCGCATCCGGACGCTCGAGCCCGGCCAAGGCTTGCGGTGCACTGCCGCGAATCAGTTGCAGGCCGGGCACGCCGAGAGCATCGCGGTTGTGTTCGATTAGTAACTGTCGGCCTTCATCGGCTTCGATGGCTAATGCGCGGCAACTCGGATGGGCGCGCATCCACTCGATGCCGATCGAACCGCTGCCGGCGCCGACGTCCCACAAGAGTTCACCGGGAATCGGAGCGAGACGCGCGAGCGTGATGGCGCGCACGTCGCGCTTGGTCAGTTGCCCGTCGTGCTTGAAGGCTGAGTCCGGCAGGCCGGCCAATCGGGAGAGGCGCGGCGTGTTGGGTTCAGCGATGCACTCGATGGCGATCAGGTTCAGGTCGGCGATCACAGGATTGTTCCAGTCATTGGCGACACCCTCGATGCGTCGTTCGGCGGCACCGCCCAGATGTTCCAGCACGGTGAGGCGACTCGCCCCGAAACCGCGCTCACGCAATAACGTCGCGATGGCGGCCGGACTCCTGCCGTCGTTGCTCAACACCAGCAAGCGAACACCACTGAACAACTGCGCATTGAGTGCGGCGATGGGCCGCGCAACCACTGAAAGCGTGACCACCTCCTGCAACGGCCAGCCCATTCGCGCCGCCGCCAGCGAGCAAGAGGAGGGCGCCGGCAGTATCAGCGTTTCATCACCGGACAGCTGCCGGGCCAGGCTTGCGCCTACACCGAAGAACATCGGATCGCCGCTGGCCAGCACACAGACAGGTTCGCCACGCAACGCCAAAACCGGTTCAAGGGAGAAAGGACTCGGCCACTGCTGCCGCTCGCCACGGATGCAGGCCGGCAGCAAATCCAGTTGTCGCTGGCCGCCAATGATCCGCGAAGCGCGCAGCAGGGCGTGTCGGGCATTTTTGCCCAGGCCCTTGAAGCCGTCTTCGCCGATTCCCACTACTGTCAGCCAGGAGGCCATGTTGTTCCTCAATCCAATGGTCATGTTCAAAGGCGGCATGATAGCGCGGCTTCTGTCATCTGACGCGGATCTATGGCCGGGACAGGAGAGCTCCGAGTTGCAGACACTTAATGTTGAGGAAAAATTGTTTGTTGGAATGATAGTTTTGGTAGTTTTGTTTTTATTTTGGTTGCGCAATCTTATGCGTGTTAAATGTTCGGCCAATAGTTGGTGTTGGCTGCGACAATATCAAGGATGAAATAAACTTATATGGATAACGGTTTAGCTAAAGGTGTCATCGAACGTGATGCGCTGATGATAAATAATGTGCTGCTGACGGGCGTTGCCGGCCAGACTATTGCCGACAATGATTTTGTCAAAAACTGCATTTTTCTGGCCCAGCATGGCGCGGATAAAGTCGCGAAGAGCGAGACGCAGCCGGGGCCTTGGTTCGATCATTACGCCGGTATGTTTTGGTCAATGGATTGGAAGCTCGCCGAGCCGGTCGAGTACATCAAGCCGCAGTTCTCGGGCAGTTTGAAACAGGCTTGGTTGAATGTGGCGCGTCCCTACCTCACGAGCGCTCAAATAGCACAGGTTGAAGCAGTACTTGGAAAGCTGGAGCGTGACGCCAAGTTGCTGACGAAATTTGCGGGCTTAAGTGGGAAAATATTCGGATTCAATATCGTGCCGGTCAGTTATAAGCCCAACGGAGATCTGGAAATGGTGGTTAGTCATGTCAGGTTGATCAAGTCGGGCATCTCTACACCCTACCTGTTCTGGACAATAGACCAGAGTCTTTCTCAATTGGATATCCGGATTCGGCGGTTGGAGATCAAGCGTCGGGACATGGACGCCATTCGACAAAACGTGGAAGAAGACGTTGTAGCCCTGGCGCTCAAGTCCATCGAGTACGCACTCTGATTCCACTCAGGCTGAAGCCTTCTTTTGCTTGATTGATACTTCGACAGCGTTTCCGACCGGCAGACTTTTCATGCGCTCGGGCAAAGCAGGCATAATGGCAGCCCTTCGCCCTTCACGTGCATCCAGTCAGCCGGTCACTCATTGAACGAACGCCCGATGTCCACCGCTTTACGCCCCTCGGCCTGTCCGGGGTTGCTGCGTATTGTCCAGGCGCTGGATGGCGGCATCTGTCGGATCAAACTCAACGGTGGTTCGATCACGGCCGATCAGGCCGGGGCGGTGGCCGATGCGGCCGAGCGCTTTGCCGGCGGTGTGATCGAGGCGACCAACCGCGCTAACCTGCAAATCCGCGGGGTCGGCAGTGAACATGACGCCTTGATCGATGGCCTGATGGCTGCCGGGTTGGGGCCAAGCACCGCCGCTGGCGACGATGTGCGCAATTTGATGCTCAGCCCCAGCGCCGGGATCGATCAGCAGAGGCTGTTCGACACGCGCCCGCTGGCCGAACAGATCCTCGTCACGCTGCAAAGCCATGAACGATTCCACGACCTCAGCGCCAAGTTTGCGGTGCAACTCGATGGCGGTGAAAGTTTGGCGATGCTCGAACACTCCCATGACCTGTGGTTGTCCGCCACTGAGCGAGGCGGCGAACTGGTTTTTGCATTTGGTCTGGCAGGTTGCCCTGTGGACTCGCCTGCGGGCGCGGTGTCACTGGAGCAGGGCCATGCGCTGGTGGTCGCGGTGCTTGAATTGTTTCTCGACCTGGCGCGTCCCGATCAGACACGTATGCGGCATTTGCTGGCTGAGTGCTCGCTCGACGAGTTTCTCGCTCGTCTGGCCGAACGTGTGCCGTTGATGCCCATCACGGGTTGGCAGCGCAAGGTAAGTCCGAGTGTCTTGCACATCGGCGCTCATCCACAGCGTGAGGCCGAGCGTGTGTATATCGGCGCCGTGCCGCCGCTGGGCCGCCTCAATCCCGCGATGCTCAGAGGCGTCGCACAACTGGCACGTGATCAGGGCGACGGCAGCCTGCGTTTCACACCTTGGCAAAGTCTGTTGTTACCCGGTGTCCATGTCGACGATGCGCCGCAAGTTATCCACAACCTTGAACAACTGGGCCTGCGTTGCTCGGCCGACGATGCCTTGGCGCATCTGATCGCCTGCACCGGCTCGACGGGTTGCGGGAAAGGCCTGGCCGACACCAAGGGCGATGCCCGACAACTGGCGGCGCTGCTGCAACGCCACGGCCAGACACTGAACGTGCACCTGTCCGGTTGCCCGCGTTCCTGTGCGGCCGCGCACAGTGCGCCGGTCACATTGCTGGCGGTTTCTCCCGGTCACTACGACCTCTATTTTCGCGATGCAGCGCAGCCGGGTTTCGGCGCGCTGCACGCACGCAACCTTACTATTGAAGCGGTCGCAGCCTTGCTCGACGCCCGCTCACGGAGCCCCCTTGATGCTTGATTACATCCGCGACGGTCAGGAGATCTATCGCAACTCCTTCGCGATCATTCGTGCCGAGGCTAACCTCGAGCGTATTCCGACCGACCTGGAAAAACTCGCGGTCCGTGTGATCCATGCTTGCGGCATGGTCGACGCCATCGAAGGCCTGCAATTTTCCGACGGCGCGGGCAAGGCCGGGCGTGATGCGCTGGCCGCCGGTGCGCCGATTCTGTGCGACGCGCGGATGGTCAGTGAAGGCGTGACCCGCACGCGTTTGCCAGCGAACAATGAGGTCATCTGCACCCTGCGCGATGACAGCGTTCCGGAACTGGCCCGTGAGTTGGGCAACACCCGTTCCGCTGCTGCGCTGGAACTGTGGCGCCCGCACCTGGGAGGCAGCGTGGTGGTGATCGGCAACGCGCCGACCGCACTGTTCTATCTGTTGGAGATGCTCGACGCTGGCGCGCCGAAACCGGCACTGATCCTCGGCTTCCCGGTAGGCTTCGTCGGCGCCGCCGAATCCAAGGCGATGCTTGCGGCAGACAGTCGCGGCGTGCCCTTCGTCATCATGCAAGGCCGGCTGGGCGGCAGCGCCATGGCCGCCGCCGCCGTCAATGCCCTTGCCACGGAGATCGAATGATGCAGCAACCTGGACGTTTGATCGGCCTGGGTGTCGGCCCCGGTGATCCGGAACTGATTACCGTCAAAGCCCTGCGCCTGCTGCGCGAATCGCCGGTGGTGGCGTACTTCGTCGCCAAGGGCAAAAAGGGCAACGCGTTCGGCATCATCGAGGCGCATTTGCAGGACGCGCAAACGCTGCTGCCGCTGGTGTATCCGGTGACCACCGAAGCGTTGCCGGCGCCGCTGTCATACGAGCAAGTGATCAGCGATTTCTACGATGCGGCCGGCGAAGAACTGGCCGCGCACCTGGACGCTGGCCGTGACGTGGCGGTGATCTGCGAGGGTGATCCGTTCTTCTACGGCTCCTACATGTACCTGCACGATCGACTGGCCGAGCGCTACGAAGCCGAAGTCGTGCCGGGCGTTTGCTCGATGCTCGGCGGCGCTTCGGTGCTGGGTGCGCCGCTGGTGTATCGCAATCAGAGTTTGTCAGTGCTGTCGGGCGTATTGCCTGCCGACGATCTCAAGCGTCGTCTGGCCGATGCCGATGCCGCCGTGATCATGAAGCTGGGGCGCAACTTTCCCAAGGTCCGTCAGGTGCTCGAAGAACTCGGGCTGGCGGAGCGTGCGTTGTACGTTGAGCGCGCGACCATGGCCAACCAGAAAATCGTCCCGCTGGATCAGGTCGAGCCGATGTCCTCGCCGTACTTCTCGCTGATCATTGTGCCCGGCGAAAGGTGGCAAGGCTGATGGCCCGTCCAGTTCCGGCGATTGTCATTCTGGGCAATGGCAGCCTCGCGACCGCGCGCAAGATTGCGCAGCTGTACCCTGGCGCATTGATCCATGGTCTGGCCGAACGGGTGGAGGGCGCGGACCGCGTCTATCACGAGTTCGGTGCCACCCTGCGTGAGTTCTATCAACAGGACACGCCGATCATCGCGTTGTGCGCTGCGGGTATCGTGATCCGAACGCTGGCCCCGCTTCTGCTGGAAAAAGGCGCCGAGCCGCCGGTGCTGGCCGTGGCCGAAGACGGCAGCGCCGTGGTGCCGCTGCTCGGCGGTCTCGGCGGGGTGAACGTCATGGCGCGAGAGATTGCTGCCGGTCTCGAGGTTGCTGCGGCGATCACCACCAGCGGTGAATTGCGCTTCGGCACCTGCCTGCTCAATCCACCCAGCGGTTACGCCCTCGGCGATCTGGAACTGGGCAAGCGCTTCGTCTCGGATTTGCTCGCTGGCCAAAGCGTACGCGTCGAAGGTGCTGCGCCGTGGCTGGCGCAAGCGCAGTTGCCGCAAGATCCTCACGCGCAGCTGTCGATCCATGTCGGCCATGCCGAGCGTGCGCCTGCGGCCAATGAATTGATGATCTACCCGCGCAATGTGCTGGTGGCGGTGAGCGCCGAGGTCGCGGATCTGCCAGGCGCCATTCGCTCAGCCTTGCATCAGGCGAACATCGCCGTGCAATCGCTGGCGTGCCTGTTGGCCAGCGATCTGGACATGGCCAGTGCGGCGTTACGCGAAGCAGCGCTTGAACTGGGCGTTGCGCTGCGTTTCACATCCGCTACCGGAGAGCTTCGCGAGCTGGCTCGTCACGCCGTGCCGAATGCGAGCGTCGTCTCGACTGACATCGGCATCACCATCGCGGTAGCCCGTCAGCCGCTAGACGTTGCGCAGATCGGCCGTGCACGCGGTCGTTTGGCGGTAATCGGTCTGGGCCCTGGCGCCGCCGAGCTGATGGTGCCAGCGGTCAAGGCCGAACTGGCCAGGGCCACCGACGTACTCGGCTACGAAACCTACGTGCGCATGGCCGGGCCGTTCCGCGACGATCAGGTGCTGCATTGCACCGATAACCGCGAAGAGATGCAGCGTGCCCGCCACGCTTTTGAACTGGCGGCGCAAGGCCGTTCGGTGATTGTGGTTTCGTCCGGTGACCCCGGTGTGTTCGCCATGGCGGCGGCGGTGCTTGAAGCGTTGCATGAGTCGAGCGAGCCGAGCTGGCACAGCGTTGATCTGGAGATCCTTCCAGGTGTTTCCGCGTCACTGGCGACGGCTGCTCAAGCAGGCGCGCCCTTGGGCCATGACTTCTGCGTGATGTCGCTGTCGGACAACCTCAAGCCTTGGGCGATCATCGAGAAGCGCCTGGACCTGGCCGCCGAAGCTGATCTGGCGTTGGCGTTCTACAACCCGATCTCCCGTGCGCGGCCGTGGCAACTGGGCCAGGCGCTGGAAATCGTCGGCCGGCATCGCACGCCGGAAACAGTGGTGGTGCTGGGTCGCGACATTGGCCGTCCTGGTCAGACGCTACGGGTTACCACGCTCGGCGAACTGACCCCCGACCAGGTCGACATGCGCACCATGGTGCTGATCGGTTCCTCCACCACCTGCGTGTTCCCTCGTGCCGAGGGTGGTGAGTGGGTGTATACGCCTCGTTGGTATGGCATCAAGCCTGCCTCCTGAACCTTGGCGGCCCCGCGTGGGCCGTTTGTCACTGAATAGACTCCCGCCTGCTGGTCGGCACTTTCGCCCTGGCGTTGATGCGTCATCTATTTCACCAATCGTTGTGGGGTTTATGACTCTCGCCACGAAGAATTAATACTGTTTTCTGTCGCTGCTTTCTTCCTTTATCCAGTGCTTTTTTTGCAGTCGAAAACTTCGGCGTTGCGATGAGTCACAACGCCGCCTGTTTGCTGATGGTCCCAACGATTTTGTTTGCCTAAGTGCGCTTATTTGAGTCGGCAATATAAGGTTTTTATTTTTTCAAATTTGATTGTAATGAAATTAATTGAATTTCTTCGGGTTTGAAGTGCCCGCTTTTACGATTTAGTTTTGTCTCCTGTGAAGTGGTTGCTTCACGTATTGATCTGGTCTCGTTCAAAAATACGGAATGTTTGACGTTGTCGTCGAGCGGTATTTGCGCGGCTGGCTGACAGAATTTAATTGCATATATTGAAGCTGGAGAGTGTCTTGTCTAATAGTCTTTTGGATGTTCCGTATGTCGGTGAATATGTAAAGTTCGCAAAACTCTTTAATCTTAAAGATCTTGAACAGGCGTTAATTTCGCACAAAGGTACCGACGAGTATGACGCCGTCTTCAGGTATTACTCAGGCTGCATAGACTTGCTCGGCTCGCCCAGGATGCTGGAGCCGCTGGGCCTGTTGAAGCAGGCTTTGGCATCTTTTGCCGGGCCTGCGGGGCCTGCCGGTCGACAACGACGAACGACTGAGTCGCTTCCTCCCGAGAGTACTGGCCCCGACGTAACTGACCTCTACGAACGGCTCGAAGGTTTCGAGGCTCGTTTGTCGAACGGTACGCAGCAGTTGCTAATTCCCAAAACAAACGTTCCTGACAATCTGCACTTCGTCTGGCTCGGCGGTGGTATGGGCGATATCCAGCGCGACTACATCAATATCTGGAAGCAGACACTGTCTGGGCAGGGTTACACCCTCAAACTCTGGTACGACAGCGATGCATTGCTGGCCTACGAAACCAATCGGATTATTGTCGAGTCAGCCAAGGCTGACGCCATGCTTAATGGCGGGCAGGCCAATAACACGGCTATTGAATTGGGCGACAAGTATGAAGAGCGGGTCATCGCGCTCAAGCAGCAGATGTTTGCGCACATTAATAAAGCGGTAGAACACGGTGAGAGCGCCGACGACGCCAGGATCGATCTGTTGGTTCGAGCCTATAGCCAAGATGAAGGACGGTTGAAGTTACTAAGGGAAAAGAACCGTCAGAGTCTGTTGTCGTTGGGCGAGGGCGCTATTGTTCTTCGCGATCTCGCCACCGAGGCGACACCGTTGTACTTGCAGGACATCTATGAGCGAGAAATCAGCTTGCGTGGCAACTTTGCTGCCGCCTCCGATATTGTCCGCGCCGAGGCGCTGTTCGGCGACGGTGGCAGTTATGCAGACGTGGATAACCTGCCTCCGCTGTTAGAAAACCTGGGCGGGGTGGATATTAGCCAGTTTGGCTCGGATGCACGCCTGGGGGTTTTGCAGTTGATACTTGACCACCGTCCTGAGTGGATGCCGGGGCGGCAGGTTATACGCAGCAGGTACACAAACTATTTCGAGCAAATTCCCCTGGAGCACCGTGAGGCGCTGGAGAATTTTGCCAAGAGCAGCCCTGATATCAGCAGTGTTTTCCGGCGCCCGGTAGAGCGCCAGGTGCGACCGGATGGACTGCGTGCCGTCGCCGAGCAAAGCACGTTGAGTAACGCGTTCATGATGGCTCATTCAGGGTCAGCGATGCTCAAGGCTGTTCTTGACCGTTTCAGGTTCAACTATGAGGTGGTGGATGCCACCGCCCGGTTAGCCATTGAAAGAAAGATCGCGCTTATCGATGCCCAGGCAGTCAGTGACGTTGCCGAGGAGCTGGTTGAGAAACGGTTCGGGCCCTTGCATGAACTGTCGATGGAGGAAGAAATAGCGGTCAGGTTTTTGGTTGAAGCTGCCGCTGCTTACTACAGCGACGGAATCCGTCCACAGAGTGAAGTGACCATTTATCTGACCGGGCCTGCTGCGATGCGCGATGGGCTGGCGGATTACGAGAAGATGCATTTCACCCCACGGGGCGCTGAAGCTTCGAGAGCTGAAGTCGCCATACCCGCCATCGCAACCGTCAACCGGGCGACCGAGGAGGAACTGGATCACTCTTGGAAGGAGAACGAGAGCGACACGGCTCAATGGCTGAATAGAGAAAAGCAGCGTTGGGAGGCCGGGAAGTTCAAAACCCGCTATGCCGGCGATGTCACACAGCTGCTCAAGTTCCAGAGTATTGATTTCGAAGAAGGCTGGCCGGTGATCGAAGGTCGTCATGTGTTGATCACCGATCTGTTGCAGCAACTGGCCGATGATCTCGGTGAACCGTTTCGCCAGGCAATGCGTCAGCGCCACAACGGCAACGTGACGTTTGAAAAGCCGTTGTCCCTGAGCTTCGATGACCGGCAAGCGATCATCGCTCAGGATGCCCGCATCCACCCCCCGACTCCCCCCTTGGACGCGGAAATACAAAACCTGTCGGTGGATGAACTGCTGAGCCGGGTCCCCAAAGACCCACTGCTCACCGTGAAACTAAACCCGCTGCAACGTCTGTTGCTGGGTGGGCTATTGGGGGTCAATATCCTGGATAACCGGCATTTTGATGCCGCCAGTGCAACGCTTGAAAACCTTGCCAATACGATGTCGGAGTTGGGGGTCATCCACCGTTACGGGGCCATTGAACGGGAGCTGTTCAAGCAAAGTCATCCGGCTTTCCTTGCCGGGTTGACGAGTGCTTCCAACCCGCCCGTGGCCTTGTCCGAAACCAGCGTCGAGCTCAAGAAGCAGGCACTCGAACGCCCGCTGACGCTGGTGGAATGGGGGCGTTTGGTCGCCAGAATTCAGCACGTGGCGAAGCTCGAATACCTCGACCGGATCAAAGAACGAATCGATGAGGTGCTGGAGAGCTTCGATCTCGACAGTTTCAAAACGGTGCCGCAGGACTTGTTGCTCGAAGGCGCGGGCGACCGGGTTGCCGGACGCTGTTACCCATTGGCGCTGGCCATGGCCGCAGCGCTCCACAAAGGCAACAATGCGGCAAACACTTTGAGAGAACGCTTTTACCTGGCCGTCATCGAGCCAGAGGCCGCGGACTCAAAGGCGTTTGTGAGCATGATCGAGGAGTTGCGTGACGCGCCGGTCAATGACATAGGCAAGCCATTGATGCGCTCTGATCTGGCTCAGGTCGTAGCGCTACTGGAAGCAAAAACGGCCAGCACGACCGTGATGCTCAATTCGGACAACCACTCGATGCTGGTGGCGAAAATCTTCGAAGGCGAGCACAGCATTTATCTGCTATACGACCCGAATTTTGGGATCTTCCAGGTTGTCACGTCGTTGGCGTTCAGTGACGCGTTGACGCGCTTTTTCCTGCGCAAAAAAATGGCCATGCATTACGCAGCCTTTGGCGATGCGCAACGGCCGACCTTTGATCTGATCGAGCTCGATGGTGCCAGACTGAACAAGATGGTGCTTGCCTCCGGCAGTGAGGTATCAAGCCTGTCCGAACCAGGTGCTTTACCTGAACAAGCGCTGCCCAGGGTTCGGCAACGGCTGGCCAGTGCCCGGGGGCAGTCGCTGGTCAACAACGCGGCGCTGGGCAGTTCATTGCTGGCATTGGACGCGCACTGGTGGGGCGGGCAGATCGCGCAGGCGACACGACAGTTGCAGGAGCAACACGGGCTGGCGTCGGATTCGGTTGCGTTGTTCGAGACACTGGAGATAACCCCAACAGGGGAATACAAAATCAGTCTCGTCAACACCGATGCCGGGCAGACCATTGAGCGTGTCACCACCAGCGATCACCGTTTCCTGAGAATTAAAAACTTCCTCTCCGAAACCTTCCATTCATTGGCCGCTCGCCCGCGTGCGCCGGTCAATCCGCTTGATCCGACGGACGCCGGCAGCGTTCATACGCTCAATGCCGGGTTCACCGTACAAGCCTTGATGAACGTACTGCGTCGTCACGAGAGTGCAGCGAACGGTGGTGACAAGGCCCTGACCACCGCCATTCGCCTGCATGCCTACGTGAACTATGCCCAGCTGGCCCATGGCAACGTGGTGGATTTGATTGGCGTTGTGAAACTGGTGCGTCAGGCACTGGACGATGAAAAGCTGATCGCCCGCACCAGCGCACCGTTGGTGCAAAAGGCCTTGGGGCATATCGCCAATGAAGGCGTCGGTACTGTGCTGGGGCTGGTGAATGTCGGGTTTGATATTTATCAGTTAAGTCACGCCACCAATGACATTGAAAAGGCGCAGTTCGGAACGCAGTTGGCCTTTGACTCCGCGAGTGTGGTGGTAGGCGCAGCTGGTCTGGGGGCAGCCCTGGCTGGCGCGGGTACGGTGGCCGCGGTGCTGGGGGGCGCCGGGGTGATTCTTGGCGGGCTGGCGGTGGGCGTTACGGCGCTGGCCGAAGGTTTTGCGACCATTGCGGAGGAAGCCAAGGAGGTCGCGCGGTTTTTTGATGGGCTGGAAAAGGCGTATTTACAAGGCGGCTATCACCTGGACAAGGCGGCGAATGCCTGGTTTGCGCATCCCTTGCTGGTATTCAGCGGAGTGGATTTGCGCGCATCCACCGTCCATTTCGACAGTCCGAAACTGTTCCCGCTGCGGGACCATTTCGGGGTTCCGGATTTCGATGTGGATTACAACCGCGCCGTCGATATTCGCCAGGGCCTTGAGTTGCCGGACTCGGCGCGTTTTTCACCACAGGCAGGGCAGACAATCGTTCTGCCCTGCAGACCCAAGACCTGGTTCGGCTACGAATACAAGTTGCTGCCGTTTGTCACGTTTCGTCATGCCGGCGGGTACGACACGGCACGTCGACTGGAGAAAAAGAACGAACAGGGGCAATGGCAGTTTCTGTTTTCGTTCTACTCGTTTCCCGGTGAGTACGTGGTCAACCGGCTGAACCCGGTCTACAAGCCAACGGTATTCAATGTTCGTCTCGATAACGTCGAGCGTTCACTGGCGGTACCTGCGCTGCCGAAGGTGTGGCACGGGCTGGTGTCCTACCGGGTAGAAGGCGCAGGGGCTCAATGTTCCCTGTTGCTCAATCCTGGAGTGAGCCTCGAACTCGTCGCGCCCGGTCACACGGCCATGCTCTGGGTGCTGCGGACTCCATGGCTGGAGGAGACAGACATCCGGATAGAAGCCGGGGGGCGCCTTGTCTCGGGGACGCTGGATGTGACGTTCAGTGGCGGTGGCGTTCACCATGTGTTGCTCAAGCTGTCGAAAAACAAAATCGTGCGTGTAGATCTTGCTGACCGGCGGCTGGAGGTTGTCGAAGAAGAGGCCGATCCGGCCCTCGGAGAACAAGCGTTGCTGGATCACTTCAAGACACTGACCCATGAACATCGCCTGGCCACGTCTTACACCCCCGTTCGCAACTTCGTGGTGCCGTTCGAAAAGCCGGACGAACCCAGGACGGTCGTCGCGTATTACGACTCGGCACAGGATCGTTTTCTGTACATCCGCGACCCGAATGTCCTGGTGTCCGATGAGGTGATATTGGGCGCGGTGTTGGAGGGTTCGGCTTACTTCTATCACCCCGAGAGTTTCAATGTCTGGCAGGTCGATGCGATCACCGGGACGCTGGTTCAGCACTATCGTTTGCTTTATAGAGATGGCCTGGCGATTGTCCGCTTCGAGGCTGTGACCAATGGCGGCATTCAGATCGTGCAGCAGCTCCCTGGAAAGGACGGTCAGCGCGATGAACTGACCTATGTGATCCATGATCGGGCCGTGTTGCTCAGCTCGATTACCCGCAGTCAGGATCCTGCACTGCAGGCTGTTTTGGAGGCTGACACGCTGACGGACTGGAAACAGGTACTGGGCGACTATGTGGTGCTGGCAGAGTCCGCCAATACAGTGAACTGGCGTCCCGGTGCACTGGTTTCGATTTGTTGGCAGATCAATGACAAGTGGCGGGATCTGGTCTGGGTGCGCAGCAGTGATGGGTTGATTATTCGTGCACCTGCCAGGCGTCACTATATGCGGGGATGGGCAGATTCGATCAAGGCCTTGAATGAGCTTCTGCTCATCGCTCCCGCCGGTGTCGAGGGCGAAGTGTTCGTTACCTACGACAGGCCTGGCCGAAGCCTCATGCGTCTGCAAAGATCGATGGTGGAGGGTCGCGCACACTGGTCGTCCAGCAACATCTCCCCCCCTGGGCTGAAAAATGTTGTCGCCGTTGGGCGGGACTATCTCGCCCTGACCGACTCTGGTCTGTTCTTTGACATTATGCCGGACGGGAATCTGAGACTCGGCGGGCTGACCGAGCACTGGTTCAAGGGCAAAACCCAGTGGTGGTCGGCGCTGGAAACGGTTGCGTTGCAATACCCGGTGCCGAGTTTTGCCATCCTGGGTTTGACCGGTTTCAAGGCCGGTTTGTGCGCCTGGTACTTGGGTGGTCGGCTGCTGCTCGCTGAAATGGGGCACGGCAAAGAAGTACGGTTGCTGAGTATGACTCCAGACAATCAGGCCACCTGGCTGTTTGATCTTTCAACCGGCAAGATTGTCCGTCAGGGTTTTATCGATCCAGACCACTTGAGCACGGCATTTGCCCAGGGAACGAAACTGTTACTGGCTGAGGCATTGCCAGCCCCGACGCAGGAATGGGCGAGCTGGACCTTTAGCGACGTAACAGTGGAAGGCTCTGGCCTGAGGGCAACGACGCTTGAAGGTGTGGAGGTGGATTTACAGCACAACGAACCGGTACGGATTACGGGCGTTGACAGCCATTGGGTCGCTGCACTGGAAGGTGAATTGAGTGAGGGCCTGGCGGCGCTGGCGAACGAACATCGATGCGCCGATTTTCTGTCCGTCAAAGACCCTGACTACCAACAATGGTTCGTGGTCCGGACCGGACGGTTGATCCGCATTCCGAAGACCGCTATTGCTGCGCAATTCACACTCGTCGGCACCCAGCATCAAACCAATGTGATGCTGCATGACCGCAGGGGTGGTTTTTTGCACACCTATCCGCAAAACAACAGGGTCGGGCCGCTCGACTATGTCCAGCGAAACGCCGAAGTACTGGTGGTCGAGGGGGCGAAAACGCGTACGGACCTGCTCCCGTTGATTGCCGATGATGTCAGCATCCTGGTGCTCAAACTGGGTCAAGGTTCAACGACCTGTCGGCTTACCAGAGCCGCGTGGTTGAAACTTGAATCGGTCATTGTCGATTGCCGCCATTCGCTCGACCACTCGCCCTCGGTTCCGGGAAAACTGATCTGGGATATCGTGGTTGCGGATCAGTTGTGGGCGAGCCGGGTCGATGAGCACTTGGTGATTGTGGATGCGGACAGCGGACACAGTTTGATCTTTCGCGACGTATTCTCGAGCGATGTCGTTTTGCAACGGAACGTATTTCTGACGATGAGCGGCTATCAGTCCTTCGCGGTGTCAACACTGGTGAGTGCCCTGGCCAGGAAGGGCAGTGTGTTACTCAAAGATATTTTGCCCACCGCAATAGTTGAAAAAATAGAAGGTTGAGTTCTGACAGCCACTGACACATTGCGCCTGTTCGATGTGTGAGTGGCTATCGGCTCTTTTTTTCTAAAGGACGAGGACAGGCAGCTTGCCGCGCTAATGACGAAGGTGGGTGTCACGGAACCAGATAGCCCTTCACCCCGGTAAAGATGATCTGCGCCGCCAACGCGCAGACGAACAACCCCATCAACCGGCTGACGATCTGCAAGCCCTGGTCACCGAGAATGCGCTCGATGCGGTTGGACAGATAAAGCACTACGCCGACGGTGAAACTGGCTAGGGCAATACTGAGAATGGCCGTGAGTTTGTCGTCCCAATGAGGCTGACTCACGCCCATCACCAGCAAGGCGCCGATGGTGCCGGGGCCGACCGTCAGGGGAATGGTCAGCGGGACGATGGTTACGTCCTGCTGCACGTTGTCGGTTTGCACCGCCGACTTGCCCTGTGCCATGCCCAGCGCCGAGATAAACAACACACTGCCGGCGCCGATGCGGAACGCGTCCACGGTGATGCCGAAGACACTGAAAATCACCCTCCCGAACAGGTACAGCAAGACGCTGGAGACCAGGGTGGCAGTCGCCACTTTCCAGGCCAGTCGACGTTGTTCCTTGCGCGAATAACCACGGGTCAGACTGATGAAGCAGGACAATACGAAGAACGGGCTGTAGAGCACCAGCATCTTCAGGTAAACGCTGAACAATACGTGGAGCATGGTTTCGACTCGCGGCATGAGAGGGTTGTAGCGGAGTCTATCAGTCGAATTAATCTTTGGGGCGGTGAACTGAGAAATCGCTCTATTTGTTTCGTGGTCTTGAAGTGTCAGTATTAAGTTTTAGGGGGGGGTGAAGTATTAGTTGTTTGATTGCTTACATTAATAATGTTACATGTTCTTGTTTGAGGTTTCTGTTCTGTTTGGATATTGTTTTCTCGCGGGTTCAAGAGGAACTCGTCTAATTAATAAGGATTGATAATGATTGTTCATAATATTGAAGAGTGTAAAATTGCTGAGTGTGTACGCCGTCTGGAAGGCTATGAAGTGGATAATGTTTCCGCCCTTCGTGTACGCAGTTTTTCGGCGCCTGTTATTGAAGCGCCTGCCAAAGGCTCCGTTGTCGGTGAAGGTATCTTGTCGTTCACCGGAAATCTGAGTGATCAAAACCGGGAAGATGTTCAGCATGCCTTTCTTTTTGCAACGCTGGTAGCGAACAAGAAATACCCATACGAGTATCAGGGTAAAGAATGGTATTACCTGTTTGTGCAAGTCTTGACCGATGCGGGCTGGCTACCGACCCAGAAGTATTACAACGACATGAACATCGGCGGCAACACCGTGCGGATGGATCAACTGGTGCTGGAAATTCTGGGTGGCGTCATTGCCGGTATCGCCGTGCCGGGCTCGACTTCCGCCTTGATGCTGAAGGTGGCAGGGGACGCCATCACCGCGCTGAAAAAACGTGAAACTGCCTTGACCCTTTATGAGCGCAACCTGCTGGAGCACGGCGTGGGCGGTATTGCTGCCGGCACGTGTACCGAAATCAATAATGAAGTCACCCTGGCGCTAGGCACTGTCCGTTTCATTCGCAAAAACACCGCAACGCAAGTGCTGTTCGCGGATTGGGATTCACGCGAAGTGAAACTGTATCGCGGCGATTCGGTCTTCAGGAAAGTCCCTGCATTGGTGGAACAGACCCGTGCGACTATTCTCACGAAATTGGGTTTGAACGCAAAAACCAAGATCGATAACTACGATATTTGATTCGCTGTGTTTAAAGGGCGGCCGTTTACACGGCGGCCCTTTTTTCAGTCAAGGAATGTTTATGGTACGTCAATGTACTTTAATGGCTGTTGGTAATGCAGTTGTTGCTGTCTCGAAAGTTGAAGGGCGTGAAATGTATGATGATCTCATTAACTCAACTCTGCTTGCGCAACTGGTGGCCAATAAAAAGATCGAGAACAAAACAGCGGATCAGTGGTATGACGCTTATGTGGGCGTGCTTGACGACTTCTGGATACGCAACTTGAAGTTTCGTCTGGATTTATCGCTTGAAAGTAATCCTGACGCCTCGCCGCTGGAGTGGGTAGTTGCCGCCATGCAGGGCAGCGGTGCGCAAGATCAGACTTTCGATAATTTTTTGCGGTACGCAGCCCGGATACCGCGCTCTGTACCCGCGATCAATGTTCTGTGTGACAACGCGCAGGAGTATTCCGGTGAAGAAGATGTGTCGCCTCGCCCACCCCTGAAGGCTGTGCGCTTGCTCGCGATCCTGGCGCAAAATCCGACGTCGTTCACGAGCGTGTATGTCGACTTTCAGACTCGGCAGGAGCTGACTCCGAACCCATGGTCGCAGCGCCTGAAGGTCGAAGAAATGCAAGGCCCCGTCTGTGTGCGTTACGCACGGGCCAATCTGTCCGAAACTCTTTACGCGTTCGCCCGCGAGACGCTTGCCCTGAAGATCAGGGATCGATTGCCTGACCACGTGACGACGCTGGTAAAAACTGCCGATATTGCTTTCTAGTGCCGCCCTCATCGCTCGATGCCTGATCAGGTCATGGCGCTAAGGCGGCTATACCCGCTTGCTCAAAACGTAGAGGCCGTGCGGTTCTGCTGATCGCGCTGCGCAACCCAATGCTCGATCAGGTCGCGCAGTTGCGACAGCTCGACCGGTTTGGCCATGTGCCCGTCCATACCGGCCTGGCGTGCACGTTCTTTGTGCTCGGCGAGGATGTGCGCGGTCAGTGCCACCACCGGCGTGCGAATCCGCTGATTACCGACTTCCCAGGCACGTAATTGCTGAGTCGCGGAGAAGCCGTCGAGGATCGGCATTTCGCAGTCCATCAGGACCAGGTCATACCGCTGGGCTTTCATCGCCTGCAAGGCTTCTTCGCCATTGCTGGCGGTATCCGGTTGCAGGTTGAGCTTGCCTAGCATGCCGCGAATCACCTTGGTCGAAATGCTGTTGTCTTCGGCCACCAGGATGCGGAAATCGCTTGGCACTTTCACCGGTAAAGTGGGGCCGATGGTCAGGTGCTGCGAGATGGAAAGGCCCTTGTTCCGCTGGTTCAGCTCATCGGCCAACGTCGTCTTGAGGGTATAGCCGGCCACCGGTTTGGCGAGGATGCGTTTGATCCCGGAGTTGCGCGCGATGATCTTGCTGGGCGCATTGCTGATGCCGGTGAGCATGATCAGCAGGATGTCGTGGTTCAGGCTCGGGTCTTCCTTGATCTTGGCGGCCAGTTGCATGCCGGTCATGCCAGGCATGTTCTGGTCCAGCAGGACCACGTCGAAGTAATCGCGCAAGTGAGCCTTGGTGCGCAGCAGCGCCAGCGCTTCCTTGCCGGAGGGTACGGCGCTGACATTCAGACCCCAGGCGCTGCACTGCTGCACCAGCACTTTGCGACACGTGTCGTTATCGTCCACCACCAATACCCGTGCACCCTGCAGTGGGCCATCAAGGTCAGACGTCGGGTGTTCGAGGCGGTCAGGGTCCAGCGGCAGGGTCAGCCACAAGGTGCTGCCCTGGTTGGCACCGCTCTTGATGCCGAACTCCCCTTGCATCAAGCGAATCAGCTGACGGGCGATCACCAGCCCCAGGTTGCCTCCCAAGCGGGTGGCCGAGAGGAAGTGCTTACTGTGCAGTTCGGCGTGCATCAATGCGTCGCGCTCTTCGGCGTCCATCGGCTCACCGCTGTCCTGCACGGCAATGCGCAAGCGCGGTTTGGCACTGCGCTCATCGAGCGCGACGACGATCAGGATTTCGCCTTCGTCGGTTTTCTTCAGGGCGTTTTCCAGCAGGCTCAGCAAGGTCTGACGCAGGCGCGTCGGGTCACCGCTGATGACGCGCGGCACTTGCGGCTGGATAAAGCTGATCAGCTCGACGTTCTGCTGTTCGGCCTTGGCGCGGAAGATGCTCAGGCAGTCTTCGATCAGCGCGTTGAGGTCGAACTGCACATCGTCCAGTTCGATCTGCCCGGATTCGAGCTTGGAGATGTCGAGAATCTCGTTGATCAGTGTCAGCAGTTCGTTGCCGGCACTGTGGATGGTCTGTACATAGTCGCGCTGCTTGACCGAGAGCGGCGTGCCCAGCAGCAGCTCGGTCATGCCCAGCACGCCATTCATCGGGGTGCGGATTTCGTGGCTGATTTTTGCCAGGAATTCGGCCTTGGCGTTGATCTCGGCGTTGCTGGCGGCCAGGTCGCGGCTGACGCTGAAACGGTCTTCGGTGATGCTGCGCTGACGTTCGCTCAAGGCAATGCTCATCAACAGGCCGCTGATACAGATGAACACCAGCAACGTGGTGATCAGGCCTTGAGGCTCCACCAGGGTCAGCCCCAGCAGGGCGGGCAGGATAATCAGCGTACCGGCGTTGAACACCACCATTGCCGCCACGAAAAGACGCGCCGGGCGATAGCCTTTTTGCCAGTGATAGGCGCTGACGAACAACATGGTCAGTCCCGCGAGGGCGACCAGCGCGTAGGTGATGATGTTCAGCGGCAGCGTGTTGACGAACAACAGCAGCAAGCCGCAGACACTGATGAACAGGATGTCGCCCAGCAGCAGCTTGTTCAGCGGGTGCGGGCCGAGCGGGGCGAAGAACCGGTAGGCGAACATAAGGCCGCAGGGTGCCGTCAGCAGCAGGGCGAGGTAAGCGCCCGGTGTCTGGACCGCATGCCAGTCCGGCAACCACGGGCCGGCCATGTTCAGCAGCAGGACCAGGCTGAGCATCAACAGCCCTTCGCAGCCCGCCAGCCAGAGACTGCTGCGTGAACGGGTGTAGGCATAACGAATGAGGTTGTGCAGGATCAGCATTGCGATACAGCCGAACAACAGTCCGTAGATCAGGGTCTGATTCTGATTGGCCGCGGTCATGACCGCCGACTGCAGGGTGATGTAAGGCCTCAACTGATGGTCGGAGACCAGTCGCAGGTAAACATCGAGAGGTTTTTCGTTTTGCGGCAGCGGCAACATGAAATCGCTGCTGGGCAGTGGCCGTTCAGCCTGGGGCTGGCCGGTGCCGGTGTTCAGTTGCTCGATCAGCGTGTCGCCGTCCAGCACATACAGATTGAGGTGCGACAGGTCGGGAGCGAACACCCGCAGCAACTGTTCATGCTTGCCGGGCGCGAGTCTGAAACGCAGCCATAACGCGCCATCGGGCTCGGCGGCGGTGAGGCGGTCGAGTTCAATGGGGCTGAATTGATTGGTGTAGCGAGCGGATCGGATGTCGCTGAGTTGCAGGTCGCCCTGTTCGTCGAGCAATACCGCCCAGCCACTGCCTTGCGCGGCCTGGGCCGGGAGCATGCAGAGCAAGGTCAGCAGAGTGACGGTGAATCCTATGGCAATCCTGAGCCAGCGCACGGCGAAATCCCTTCGTAGGTTGATGCCAGAATATAACTATGCGCGGCGCCGGAATAGTCCGGCAAGGGCCCGAAGCCCTTGCCTGGCCCAATGGCGTTCTTATTCCTGATTTTCGCCACGCTCGCGGGCAATGGCACGGTAGCCAATGTCCTTGCGATAGAAACAGCCTTCCCAGTCAATTTTGGCCGCCAGCTTGTAAGCCTGCTGTTGAGCGGCATCGACGCTGGCACCCATTGCCGTGGCGCAGAGTACCCGACCACCGGCCGTCACCACTTGACCGTCCTTGAGTGCAGTACCGGCGTGGAAGACTTTGCCTTCCAGTGCTGCAGCTGCATCGAGACCGTTGATGGCAACGCCTTTAGCGTAGTCACCAGGATAGCCGCCAGCCGCCAGCACGATGCCGACGCTCGGACGCGGATCCCATTGTGCTTCGACCTTGTCCAGGGCTTGCGCCAGCGCCGCTTCGACCAGTAACACCAGGCTCGACTGCAAACGCAGCATCACCGGTTGGGTCTCAGGGTCGCCGAAACGGCAGTTGAATTCGATGACTTTTGGGTTACCAGCCTTGTCGATCATCAGACCGGCGTACAGGAAACCCGTGTAAACGTTGCCTTCCTCGGCCATGCCCCGCACGGTCGGCCAGATCACCAAGTCCATGACGCGCTTGTGCACGTCAGCGGTCACGACCGGGGCAGGGGAGTAGGCACCCATGCCGCCTGTGTTCGGACCGGTATCGCCGTCGCCGACGCGTTTGTGGTCCTGGCTGGTGGCCATCGGCAATACGTTCTTGCCGTCGACCATGACGATGAAACTGGCTTCTTCGCCGTCCAGGAACTCTTCGATCACCACGCGCGAACCGGCATCGCCGAAGGCGTTACCCGCCAGCATGTCGCGTACGGCGTCTTCGGCTTCGGTCAACGTCATGGCAACGATCACGCCTTTACCGGCGGCCAGGCCATCGGCCTTGATCACGATCGGTGCGCCTTTTTCACGCAGATAAGCCAGGGCTGGCTCGATCTCGGTGAAGTTCTGGTAGTCGGCCGTCGGGATCTTGTGGCGCGCCAGGAAATCCTTGGTGAAGGCTTTCGAGCCTTCCAGCTGAGCAGCGCCAGCGGTCGGACCGAAGCAGTCCAGGCCACGGGAGCGGAACAGATCGACGACGCCGGCGACCAGTGGCACTTCCGGGCCGACGATGGTCAGGGAAACATTCTTCTCGGCGAAGTCTGCAAGCTGTTCGAGTGCCAGCACGTCGATAGCGACGTTCTCGCACTTGGCTTCAATGGCGGTGCCGGCGTTGCCCGGGGCAACGAAAACCTTCTGCACGCGCGGATCCTGAGCCACTTTCCAGGCCAGGGCGTGTTCACGGCCACCGCTGCCAATGATCAAAACATTCATTTCAAAAACCTCAAAAATCTGTAAAGGCGCTGCAATCCCTTGTAGGAGCTGTCGAGTGCAACGAGGCTGCGATCTTTTGATTTTGCTTTAGAAAACCAGATCAAAAGATCGCAGCCTCGTTGCACTCGACAGCTCCTACAGGGGCGCGGTGTATCAGTGACGGAAGTGGCGCATGCCAGTAAAGACCATCGCGATGCCAGCCTCGTCGGCTGCAGCAATCACTTCGTTATCACGCATCGAGCCGCCTGGCTGGATCACCGCGGTGATGCCGACCTTGGCCGCGTTGTCCAGGCCGTCGCGGAATGGGAAGAACGCGTCGGAGGCCATCACCGAGCCTGCCACCTGCAAACCAGCGTGTTCAGCCTTGATCGCAGCAATGCGCGCGGAGTTCACGCGGCTCATCTGGCCGGCGCCGACACCGATGGTCTGACGGTTCTTGGCGTAGACGATGGCGTTGGACTTAACGTATTTGGCTACTTTCCAGGCGAAGATCAGGTCGTGAATCTCTTGCTCGGTCGGGGCGCGTTTGGTCACGACTTTCAGGTCGTCGGCACCGATCATGCCGATGTCGCGGCTCTGTACCAGCAGGCCACCGTTGACGCGTTTGTAGTCCCACGCAGCAGCGCGATCAGCCGACCACTCGCCGCAGGCCAGCAGGCGCACGTTGGCTTTGGCAGCCACGATTGCGCGAGCTTCTTCGCTGACGGACGGGGCGATGATCACTTCGACGAACTGACGCTCGACGATGGCCTTGGCGGTCTCAGCATCCAGCTCACGGTTGAAGGCGATGATGCCGCCGAACGCCGATTCGGTGTCGGTGGCGTAAGCCAGTTCGTAGGCCTGACGGATACCGCCTTCAGCGTCCGGGCTGACGGCCACGCCGCACGGGTTGGCGTGCTTGACGATTACGCAGGCCGGTTTGACGAAGCTCTTCACGCATTCCAGCGCGGCGTCGGTGTCGGCCACGTTGTTGTACGACAGCTCTTTGCCTTGCAGTTGGGTCGCAGTGGCGATGCCAACTTCGGCAGGCTTGGTTTCAACGTAGAACGCCGCGCTCTGGTGCGGGTTCTCGCCGTAGCGCATTTCCTGAGCCTTGACGAACTGGCTGTTGAAAGTGCGCGGGAACTCGCTGCGACCTTCGGTGCTGAGGGTGTCCGCCGCCTGGTTCACGGTGCCCATGTAGTTGGCGATCATGCCGTCATAGGCTGCGGTGTGTTCGAAGGCCTTGAGCATCAGGTCGAAACGCTGAGCGTAGGTCAGGCCGCCGGCCTTGAGGCTTTCAAGGACGTTGGCGTAGTCGCTGGCATTCACCACGATGGCCACGTCTTTGTGGTTTTTTGCAGCCGAACGGACCATGGTCGGGCCGCCGATATCGATGTTCTCGATTGCGGTCGGCAGGTCGCAGCCTGGCTTGTTGATGGTGGCTTCGAACGGGTACAGGTTGACCGCGACCAGATCGATCGGCTTGATGCCGTGCTCGTTCATGATGGCGTCGTCGATACCGCGACGACCGAGGATCCCGCCGTGGATTTTCGGGTGCAGGGTTTTTACCCGGCCGTCCATCATTTCTGCGAAACCGGTGTAATCCGCGACTTCCACTGCGGCAACACCGTTGTCGCGCAGCAGCTTGAACGTTCCACCGGTGGAGAGGATCTCGACGCCCAGGGCTTCAAGCTCTTTGGCGAATTCGAGGATCCCGGTCTTGTCGGAAACGCTGATCAAGGCGCGGCGGATCGGCAGGCGGGTAGTCTGGTCGGTCATCTCAATTTCCATCAAAAGCAAAGGAGTCAGCAAAAAAGGCGACCGTTTTTACGCGGGCGCCTTTCTGGTTTGATTGAATGCTTACAGCAAATCGTACTGCTTGAGCTTCTTGCGCAGCGTGCCTCGGTTCAGTCCGAGCAGCTCGCTGGCCTTGGTCTGGTTGCCCTTGACGTAGTTCATCACGCACTCGAGCAGGGGAGCCTCGACTTCGGAGAGCACCAGGTTGTACACATCCGTGACGGCAGCGCCCTCAAGGTGGGCGAAATAATTGTGCAGCGCCTTCTCGACACTCCCGCGAAGGGTCTGACCTTCTTCGCTAGGCGTATTGAGGTGCTGTTTCAAATTCACGTTGTCGCTCACGGGTGTTGTTCCACTCACTAAAGTCTCGGTCATCATCGTCATGCGGCCACCTCGTCTCCGTCCCCTGTCAGGCTCTTGTAACGTTCGGCGAAGAAGCCCTGAACGTTGGCGCATTGTGCTTCCGTATCTTCCAAACGATTGAAGTGGGCGCGAAACTCCCTGGCGCCCGGCAAGGTTGCGAGATACCAGCCCACATGCTTTCGAGCAATGCGTACGCCCATGACGTCTCCATAGAAGACGTGCAGCGCAGCCAGATGCTCTAGCAGAATGCGTTCCACCTCGATCAGTTCCAGTGCCGGGAGTTTCTCGCCGGTACGCAGAAAATGATCGATCTCACGAAAAATCCATGGCCGCCCCTGGGCGGCCCGGCCTACCAGCAGGCCATCGGCACCGGTAGCATCGAGCACGTACCGGGCCTTCTCTGGCGAATCGATATCGCCGTTGGCAAAGACCGGAATCGACACGGCCTGCTTGATTGCGGCAATGGTGTCGTACTCGGCTTCGCCGGTGTACAGATCGGCACGGGTGCGGCCATGGACCGCCAACGCCGTAATGCCTGCCTGCTCGGCGATCTTCGCCACGGTCAGGCCGTTCTTGTTGTCCCGGTCCCAGCCGGTGCGGATCTTCAGGGTCACCGGCACATCAACCGCAGCCACTACGGCCTGCAGGATCTCGGTCACCAGTGCTTCATCTTTCAACAGTGCGGACCCGGCGGCCTTGTTGCAGACTTTTTTCGCCGGACAGCCCATGTTGATATCAATAATCTGTGCGCCCAGTTCGACGTTGGCCCGGGCCGCATCCGCCAGCATCTGTGCATCACCACCGGCGATCTGTACCGAGCGGGGCTCGGGATCACCTTCGTGGATCATGCGCATCCGTGATTTGCGGGTGTTCCACAAGCTCATGTCGCTGGTGACCATTTCCGAGACTACAAGTCCTGCGCCCAGTCGCTTGCACAGCTGACGAAAGGGTTGGTCTGTGACCCCCGCCATCGGGGCGAGAATCAAGCCGTTGTGCAATGTGTAAGGACCGATGCGTACCGCCGACATAGGACTTCCCTGTTGTGGGGTCGGATCATGAGAGTTCGAAAAAGGGTTGGCATGATACCCGCTCTCGATGACTGGATAAAGGCTGAATTGAACAAAATCTGAACAGTTATTCTGTTATCGCCAGCGGTTTGGTATGAGCGGTCAAAGTCAGAAATATGCCGTCAAACCCGTAACACTGAACCGTTTCACTCGGGCGAATGAAAGCTCAGGCTGTAATTCACCGCTTTGGCGCCTGGATCGAGGATATCCAGTGCAATGTGGATCGGCGTTTGCGGAGGCATCTCCGCCATCCCTTCGAGATCGCCGTTGAGGTACTCGCCGGGTTTGAAGCGACGGCTGGCGATCAGGTGGCCGTTGAGGTCGGCAAAACGCAACTCCAGCAGTGGGAACGGCTGGGAGAAGGGCGCGCGGTTGTAGATGATTGCATCGACCACCAGTGCACCGCTGAAGTCCGGGTGGCTGCGGACCACCAGGTTGCTGCTTTTGATTTTGGCGATGTCGACTTTGGATGGCACGGTGCAGCCGATTTGCGGGCACAGTTGCTGGAACCACGGACGGTACTGGTCCTGACGCGCCAGCTCCTCGAAATGGTAGGCGATGTACTGGCCGGCGAGCGCGGCGGCGCCGAGCAGGATCAACAGCAGCCAGAAAAATCGGCGACCCCAGGGTGAGCGGCGTTTTTGCCAGTCCAGTTGCAATGGGTCATCGGTCAGGTCTTGCAGGGCTTCAGCGCGGACAGCCGGCTCACGCTTTTTGCGCACAGGTTCGATCGAGGGCAGATCGTCGTCGATATCATCGGTCGCCGACAGGCGTTCGTGATGCATCGGTGCGTCGAGTGGGTCGTGCAGGCGCAGCTGTGGCGGCAGAGACTCGTCGTCCAGTTCCACCGGTTCCAGGGACAGCGAAGGTTCGGTGCGTGAGTATTTGCTCGGATCGAGTTCCAGCTCTGGCAAGTCGGCTTCGGTGGTCTGCGCACGATCGGCAGCCGATTCGCTGAACAGGCTGTCGGGCCACGGCGCTTCTGCGTGCTCGACGGTATCCCGGCTGGCACTCAGGTTGTCTTCGCGCTGTCGGCCGAATTCCGTGGTCGGCTGGATCTCCCGTTGTTCGAGGCGGGCGAGCTCTTCGTCCAGGTCCAGACTGTCCAGATCCAGCTCGGCCGCGGTCCATTGCTTTTGGCTGATGGCTCGCGGCTCCGGTGGTTCGACGATGGCCGGGGCAGCCGGCGTGATCGCGTCTTTGCCGGCCCGTTGTTCAAGCAGCTGCTTGGCGGCGTTGAACACCTGCAAGCACGAGCCGCAACGAACCACTCCGCGGGCCACGCTCAATTGAGCATGGCTGACGCGGAAGCTGGTTTGGCAATGCGGGCACTGGGTGACGAAGCTGTCGGTCATGCGGCGATCCGGTTTATGCAGGCGCTCATTCTAGCGCCGACGGCCAGTGATGCGCACCCAGCCATCGCGATTGGCGATCGGGTCCAGATCGAAGTCCTGGGCGTAGGCCTTGGCGACTTCTTCTCCTTGCTCGGCGAGGATGCCCGACAGCGCCAGACGACCACCGGATTTGACCAGGCTGGACAATTGCGGTGCCAGGGAAACCAGCGGGCCGGCAAGAATGTTGGCCACCAGCACGTCGGCCTGAACTTGCGGCAGATCTTGCGGCAGATACAGCGGGAAGAGCTCTTCAGCGATATTGTTGCGACCGGCGTTATCGCGAGAGGCTTCCAGGGCTTGCACGTCGATATCGGTACCCACGGCTTCCTTGGCGCCCAGCAGCAGGGCGGCAATCGCCAGAATCCCCGAGCCGCAGCCGAAGTCCAATACGTTGCAGTCCTTCAGGTCCTGGCCGTCGAGCCATTCCAGGCACAGCGCGGTAGTCGGGTGAGTGCCGGTGCCGAATGCCAGGCCCGGATCCAGCAGCAGATTCACGGCGTCAGGCTCTGGCGCGGTGTGCCAGCTTGGAACGATCCACAGGCGCTGACCGAAACGCATCGGCTGGAAACCGTCCATCCAGCTGCGTTCCCAGTCCTGGTCTTCGATGACTTCGCTGTGATGCTCGGGTAGCGGGCTGCCGGTCAGCAACGCAAGGTGGGCCAGCACGGTGACGGCTTCGGTGCCACCTTCGAACAGGGCCAGCAGGTGCGTGTGCGACCACAGCGGCGTGGTGTTGAGTTCCGGCTCGAAGATCGGCTGATCTTCGGCGTCCATGAAGGTCACCGATACGGCGCCCACTTCAAGGAACGCGTCTTCGTAGGTTTCGGCTTGTTCTGGGCTGATGGCGAGACGGACTTGCAGCCAAGGCATGGCGGGCACCTTTGAAAAATATTAATTGCAGCCTAGCGGGCTGCGAGAAGCGCGCAAGTTTACGCGAGCGCGGAGGGTTTGTGGGAGTGGCTTGGCCTGCATCCACTGCACGGCTCCTGATTCACACCGAACCCTGTGGGAGCGAGCTTGCTCGCGATGATGGCGGCACATTCAGCAAAGACGTCGGCTGACACACCGCCATCGCGAGCAAGCTCGCTCCCACAGGGGATGTGTGCTGCTTGATGAAATGTCCAGAAACAACAAAGCCGCCCGAAGGCGGCTTTGTTGATTGGGTCGAAGCTTAGTGCTTTTCGCCAGCCAGCTTGTGTTCCAGGTAGTGGATGTTGATTCCACCTTTGCAGAAGCCTTCATCGCGGACCAGATCGCGGTGCAGCGGGATGTTGGTCTTGATCCCGTCGACAACGATTTCGTCCAGCGCATTGCGCATGCGCGCCAGGGCTTCGTCACGGGTTGCGCCGTAGGTGATCAGCTTGCCGATCAACGAATCGTAGTTCGGCGGAACGGCATAGCCACTGTACAGGTGCGAATCGACGCGAACGCCGTTGCCGCCTGGTGCGTGGAAGTGCTTGACCGTGCCTGGGCTCGGCATGAAGGTTTTCGGGTCTTCGGCGTTGATTCGGCATTCCAGTGCATGACCGCGGATAACCACGTCTTCCTGGGTGTACGACAGCTTGTTGCCAGCGGCGATGCTGAGCATCTCCTTGACGATGTCGATGCCGGTGACCATTTCCGAAACCGGGTGCTCAACCTGAACGCGGGTGTTCATTTCGATGAAATAGAACGCGCCGTTCTCGTACAGGAACTCGAAAGTACCCGCGCCACGGTAATTGATGTCGATGCAAGCCTTGACGCAGCGTGCGAGGACTTCAGCCCGTGCCTTCTCGTCGATGCCCGGTGCCGGCGCTTCTTCGAGAACTTTCTGGTGACGACGTTGCAGCGAGCAATCGCGGTCGCCCAGATGGATGGCGTGGCCCTGGCCGTCGGAAAGTACCTGAACTTCCACGTGACGTGGGTTGGTCAGGAATTTTTCCAGATAGACCATCGGGTTGCCGAACGCCGCGCCAGCTTCGGAGCGGGTCAGTTTCGCCGAGGAGATCAGGTCTTCTTCTTTATGCACAACGCGCATGCCGCGACCACCGCCGCCGCCAGCGGCTTTGATGATCACCGGGTAACCGACTTCGCGACCGATGCGCAGAGCGGTTTCTTCGTCTTCAGGCAACGGGCCGTCGGAACCCGGAACGGTTGGAACGCCCGCAGCGATCATGGCGTGCTTGGCCGATACCTTGTCGCCCATCAGGCGAATGGTGTCGGCTTTCGGGCCAATGAACGCGAAGCCGGAGTTCTCGACCTGTTCAGCGAAATCAGCGTTTTCCGCAAGGAAGCCGTAGCCTGGGTGAATGGCGGTAGCGCCGGTCACTTCGGCCGCGGCGATGATTGCCGGGATGTGCAGGTAAGAGTGCGCGGCCGAGGCCGGGCCGATGCAGACGGATTCGTCTGCCAGACCCAGGTGCATCAGCTCTTTGTCGGCCTTGGAGTAAACGGCGACAGTCTTGATGTCCATCTCTTTGCAGGCACGCAGAATCCGCAGGGCAATCTCACCGCGGTTGGCGATCAGAACTTTTTCCAACTTCGCAGTCATCAAAGTCTCTCCGCGGTTCAAACGATGGTGTACAGCGGTTGGTCATACTCAACCGGCTGGCCGTCTTCGACGAGGATAGATTCGATCACACCGCTGGTTTCAGCTTCGATGTGGTTCATCATCTTCATGGCTTCGACGATGCACAGGGTGTCGCCTTTCTTCACGGTCTGGCCGACTTCAACGAAGGACGGCGAGGATGGCGAAGATTTGCGATAGAAGGTGCCGACCATAGGCGAACGGGCAACGGTGCCGTTCAGAACTGGCGCAGCGGGAGCCGCAGGTGCCGCAGCGGCAACCGGGGCGGCAGCGACAGGCGCCGGCGCCGGCGCATGCATTGGAGCCGGTGCATAGTACTGCTGAGCCGGGGTCTTGCTGTGACGGCTGATGCGTACGGACTCTTCGCCTTCCTTGATCTCGAGCTCGTCGATGCCGGACTCTTCCAGCAGTTCGATCAGTTTCTTAACTTTACGGATATCCATGAATCATCAACTCCCAAGGGTCGGTCAGGGGCGTTTAACGCTTGTTGTTCAAGCCGTTGCCTGTCTTTCAAGCTGCTCTAGTGCGGCCTCCAGGGCCAGTCGATAACCGCTGGCGCCAAGGCCGCAGATCACTCCCACCGCTACGTCGGAGAAGTAAGAGTGATGGCGGAAAGGTTCGCGTTTGTGCACGTTAGACAAATGCACTTCGATGAATGGGATGCTCACCGCCAGCAGCGCGTCACGTAATGCGACACTTGTGTGCGTAAAAGCTGCTGGGTTGATCAGAATGAAGTCCACACCTTCGCTGCGGGCAGCGTGGATGCGGTCGATCAATTCGTACTCGGCGTTGCTTTGCAGGTGCAGCAAATGGTGGCCGGCTTCACGGGCACGGCGTTCCAGGTCCTGGTTGATCTGCGCCAGTGTCGTAGCGCCGTAGGTGCCCGGTTCACGGGTGCCGAGCATGTTCAGGTTGGGGCCGTGCAGAACCAATAGGGTCGCCATCTGCTGTTCCTTGTTATCTGTGTGCAATTGTCAGAACCCGGCGACTATGCCGCAAAGCCTTTGTGACTGTCCAGTTCTATGCAATAGCCAGCACGATGGCCGATGTTTGCGCGAAATATGTGACCGGGTTATTAAATCCGGTCATTTGCTTTCGCAACACGTTCGGCGAAGTCGGTGGCGTTGATCTCGCCGATCACTCGCACATCGGTGTGTTCGACGCCGTCCTTGCCGAATAACATCAGCGCTGGCGGGCCAAACAATTTGTAGCGGTCAAGCAAGGCGCGTTGCTCGGCGTTGCTGGCGGTGATGTCGAAGCGGATCAGTCGATAGCCTTTGAGGCGTTCGACGACCCTGGCGTCGTTGAGCACTTTATGCTCGATGACTTTGCAGCTGATGCACCAGTCGGCGTACCAGTCGAGCAGCAGCGGGGTGCCCGATGATTTGGCTTCGGCGAGGACGCGGTCCAGGTCTGCCGGGGTGCTGACGGTTTGCCAGGCGCTGGTGTTTTGCGGTTGCTCATTGCCGGCAACCGTGCGCGGCTGGCCAATCGGCTTGAGCGGGTCGGTCTGGCCGCTGAACGCTCCGTACCAACACGCCAGCGCATAAAACAGCAGGAACATCCCAAGCAATTGGACCAGGCGTTTTCTCGGCGGTTTGTAGACGAACTCCAGCGCGCCCATGAACAACCCGACGCCACCGGCCAGCAAGCCGATCAGCAGCAACGTGATCTGGCCCGGCAGTACTCGACTGAGCAGACCGATTGCCAGCCCCAGCAACAAAACGCCAATCGCGTTTTTTACATAGATCAGCCAGGGTCCGCTTTTCGGCAGCCAGGCGGCGCCACCAGTGGCGACCAGCAACAGCGGTGCACCCATGCCAAGGCCGAGCATGAACAATTTCAGACCGCCGCCCAATGCATCGCCACTGGCGCTGATGTACAGCAGCGCGCCGGCCAGCGGAGCCGAGACGCAGGGCGACACCAACAGGCTGGAAACCACGCCGAGCACGGCGGCGCCCCACAACGAACCGCCTTTGGTGCGACCGGCGATCCGATCCAGCCGACTGCTGATAGCGTGAGGCAGCTTGAGTTCGAAGACGCCAAACATCGCCAAGGCAAACAGCGCAAAAAACATCGCAAACGGCACCAGCACCCACGCCGATTGCAGCCGCGCCTGAAGGTTGAGTTGTGCGCCGAACATCCCCATCAACGCGCCGAGCAGGGCGAAGCAGGCGGCCATTGGCAGCACGTAGGCCAAAGATAGATTGAAGCCGCGTAACCCCCCCGCCTGACCACGCAACACCACGCCGGACAGAATCGGCAGCATCGGCAGCACGCACGGTGTGAACGTCAGGCCCAGGCCTGCGAGGAAGAACAGCGCCAGTTCGCGCCAGCTCCAGGTCGGGGGCGCGCCTGTGCGGCCATCAATACTCAGGCGCTCTGTTTCTGGTGGATAGCACAGGCCTTTGTCGGCGCAACCCTGATACGTAACCACCAGGGTGAAGGCGCGTTGATCGGTGCGTGGCAGTTCGACTTCGAGAATGCCGTGATAGACCTCGACATCACCGAAATACTCATCGTGCTTCTGTTCGCCCTTGGGCAGTTGCGCGGCGCCCAGGCCTGCATCGGCCGGGTCGGCGCGAAACTGAAAGCGGTGCCGGTAGAGGTAGTAGCCCTCGGTGGCGACGAAACGCAGCTTGATCGATTGCGGTGTGCTTTCTACCAGGCTCAGCTGAAAGGCTTCACGCACCGGCAGAAAGTCGGCGCTGTTGTTGATCGAGCCCAACGTCGAGCTGGGCCGACTGTCCAGCAAACCGGCGGCGGCGGTGGCCGGCAGGGCGAGCACTAAAAACAACAGGCAGAGCAAACGGCGCATGACAATCTCGCGTATCGAAAGTGAAGGCATGATAGCGGACAGCGGTCGGGTGTGCAGGGCGGGGAGTCTTGCGGTGATTGTAATGACGCCTTCGCGAGCAGGCTCGCTCCCACAATGGGATGCGTACCCCAGTGGGAGCGAGCCTGCTCGCGACGGCGATCTTTCAGACGCGGAAGGCCTGGACGGCGGTATGCAAGCGCCCACCCAACACCAACAAATTCTCCCCTTGTACGCGCCCTTCACCAATGCGCAGCAAGTTATCCCCACCCAATTGGTGAATCCGCTCACTGTGATCGCGGATTTCGCTGACGGCGCCACTCTGCTGAGCGGTGACATCAGCGATGCGTACGGCGGTGTCGGAAATGGTCTGGATCGCGCCGACGATTTTATCCAGCGCACCGTCGGCGGCCTGGGCCTGATTGGCAGTGGCTTCGGCGTGTTCGACCTGGACGCGCATGCCTTCCACCGATTGTCGCGCCGCGGTTTGCAAACCGGCGATCAGGGTCTGGATTTCTGCCGTGGCGCCAGCGGTGCGTTGCGCCAGTGAGCGAACTTCTTCGGCCACCACCGCAAATCCACGGCCCATTTCCCCGGCACGAGCCGCTTCGATCGCGGCGTTCAGAGCCAGCAGGTTGGTCTGGTCGGCAATCGAGCGGATCACTGTCAGCACGCCGCCAATGGTTGCCGACTCCTCGGCCAGGTGTTCGATCATTTGCGCGTTGCCTTGCACTTCGCCGACCAGCGCGTGCAGCCCGGTGAGGCTCAAGCCGATGACTTTCTGGCCGTGCTCCACCGCCAGCCCGGCATGGCGGCTGGCGTTGGCCGCCTGGCTGGCATCGCCGGCAACCTGTTGAATGGTCGCTTCCAGTTCGCCAAGAGAATCACGGATCAGCGCCGTGTCGCCGGCCTGATGTTCGGCGCCGCTGTGCAGGTCATTACTCAACTCGGCCAGCGTTCGGCTACTGCCGGCGACCTGTTCGGCGTTGAGGCGAATGGTTCCGACCAGGTCGACCAGATAGGCGCGCAAGCGATTGAGCGAAGCTTGAATGTCATGCAGTTCGCGATTGGTTTTACCCAGTTGAATGTCCCGGCTGAAGTCGCCCTCGGCCCAGGTCGAAAGGGCCGGGGCGAGGTTGGTCAGCGTCCGGGCCAGTTTCCGTTGCAAGGTGTCGATCAGCAAAGCAATCAGCAGAATCAGGCCAATCATCACGCCTTGCATCAGCCGCACTTCGCCCTGGATCTGCCCGTGCTGGGCGCGAACCACCGGTTCCAGTCCGGCGATGGCCTGCTGCACGGCGGCGATTTTCAGGTGAGTGGCGGCGCTGAGGTCGGTGCGTTTCTGGATCTGCTCGCGTGTGCGCGCCAGTTCGGCCGGGTAGCGAGTGAGGAGGCTGTTCAGTTCACGCTTGAGGCCGACGCCAGCATCCTCGGCAACGGCTTTTTCAGTGTTCTCCAGGCCCATCATCGCCGCGAAATCATCCGTGTTCGATTCACTTTTGCTCGTCACGCCCAGCAGCGGCAAGGCGTCCAGCAGCTCAGCCTGGGTGCGGATGTTGCTGACTTCACGCTCGACATCGGCGGCCAATTCGCTGCGGCCGCTGCTGACCAGTTTGTCTCGGGCCAGAGACAATTTGCCCAAGTGCTGGGAGGCGGCGAGCAACGGCGTCAGATACGCCGCGTTAGCGCTGGCGTACTGGCTGAGCTGATCGAGGCTGGCGCCGAGTTCGCGTTCGGCCTGAAGCAGCAGCGCTTGCGGATCGCCCGCGAGTTTGCCGGCGGCCAGCAGGTCGGTTTTGCTGAATTCTTCGAGGTTCGACAGGCTCGGGCGCAAGGTGTCGGCCAAGGCCGGCGGCAACTCGCCGAGTTCCTTTTGCACACCGTCGATAGCCTGGCTGGCGCTGCTCAGGCGCAGGGCATCGCCGCTGGCGAGGTAGTCGTCGATGTTGCGCGCGACTTCATTTTGAAATTGCTGGGACAAGCCCAAGTAACGCTCCATCAAAAGATAGGGGCGCTCCAGGGCCTTTTGCGACCACCACAGTGTGGCGCCAAGGGCCACGCACACGGCGACTAAAAGGAGGGTGTTGAGATTGGTCAGCAGCTTCAGGCGCATCGCGGGTCTACCAGCGGCAGAATGGTAAGCGCCTGAATTTATTGCGTTTGTGTTACAGGGTTATGACCGAATCGGTCGATTCCGATGAAAAAGTGGCACTTTGCTTTGACGTCCGCGCAGCTTGCACGCGGTTGCGTCCGGCGTCTTTTGCGCGGTACAGCGCTTCGTCTGCCTGGCTTGCCATCATCAGGCTGTCGGAGTTTTCACACAGTTCCACCACGCCGGCGCTGAACGTGCACCAGAGGTCCTGCGGCTGAGCCGGGTAGTGAATCTCGGCAAAACGTCGACGGATTTCGTCGAGCACTTTATGGGCCGATTCGAGATCGGTGTCCGGCATGACGATCGCGAACTCTTCACCGCCGTAACGGCCGATGAAATCGGTCTTGCGCAAGCGTTGCTTGAGAAACAGCGCCAGGCTCTTGATCACCCGATCGCCCATGGGGTGGCCGTGGCTATCGTTGACCCGTTTGAAGTGGTCGATGTCAAGCATCGCAAAGCTCAGCGGCTTGTTTTCGCGGCGGGCGCGGAAGCTGCAGTCTTCGAGCAATTGCAGAATGTGCGTGTGGTTGTACAGCCCGGTGAGGCTGTCGCGGACCATCCGCGCTTTCAGATTGCGTGCTCGCGCTGCGCGGTTGCGCACGGTGGTGATCAGGTGCCGGGGCTTGATCGGTTTGGTCAGGAAGTCGTCGCCGCCCTCGCTCATGGCGTCGAGCTGTTTGTCCAGATCGTCTTCGGCCGACAGGTAAATGATCGGCACGCTGACGTAACGGTCGTTGTGGCGGATCACTTTGGCCAGCTCAGTACCGGTACAGGCCGGCATGTACATGTCGAGGATGATCAGGTCTGGCTGGAAATCCGCGAGTTCGGCCATGGCCTGGATCGGCTCGATCAAGGTCCGCGTGACGATCCCGGCGCTATTGAGCAGGCGCTCGGTGTGCAAGGCCTGGGCGCGGGAATCGTCGATGATCAGCACTTTATAAGGTTCGTACTGGGCGACGCAGGTCAGGACTTCGATTTTCTCCAGCAGGTTCGAGGCTTCGAGGGTGCCAGTCAGGAATTCCTGGCCACCGGCACGCACGGCGGCGAGGCGGGTCGGGGTGTCGGTTTCGTGCAGGCTGAAGAACAACAGCGGCAATTGATGATCGAGGCCTTCCTGGGCTTCGGCAGCCAGTTTCAGGCCGATGCCGGCGCCACTGAAGTCCACGTCCATGACGATCGCCGCAGGCAAGCGCTCGATCATCGAAGAGCGGAACGCCGCAACGCTGTCGAGGGCTTGAGCGCTGAGCCCGAAAAATTCCAGCTGCTTGGCCAGACGCTCGGCGCGGTCGTAATCCTGCAGCATCACGTAGATCGGCTTGCGCAGCGGCGGCAGAAAGGTCTGGTCCAACTGATCGCCGTGGCGCAAGCCGGTGCGTGACAGGCGCTGCATCAAACGATTGAGGTCAGTGATCAGCCCGCTGCTCAGGCGTCCGCGATTGGCGTCGACAGCCTCCAGCGACTGACCGATGTAGCGCGCCAGCTGGGTGTGTTCAGGTTGCTCGAAGCGCTCGGCGAAACGCAGCAGGCGCAGGTTGGCCTCGCTCAGTTCCGATAAGTCGGTGGTGGACCACTCGCTGCGTTGCAGGCGCTGCCATATCTCAAGAATTTGACGTGCCTGATGAATTACCCGCTGGGCAAAGTGGTGCTTGAGGCGCTCACGGCTGGGGTCTTCTGGCTCGGTCATATCCTGACTACTAGTTAGGGTGCATGCTGAGATCGACTGGTGGCTCTATGCTAGCACCTCTTTTCCATCGCATTAGTGTTGTGTGTCAATAATCTGCAAAGCAGCATCATTCAGTTTCTGACTGGCTGGTCGGATACGCTCGTGTAACAGCTGGCGTAGCCTGCGTTCGGCTGCGCAGCAGTCGTGAAATCAGGCGGTGCGGTTTTTCAGAAGGCCCTCGCACTCAGGTTTTACGACTGCTGCGCAGCCGAACGCAGGCTACGCTAGCTGCTACAAAGGTGTGTGCTTCATTTATAGTGGCGCCTCGACCAGATTAATGCGCGGAAAACGAGGCACGATGGCGTAGGGTTGTGGTCGAACCGATGAACTCAAGTGATTGAAAGGATATCGCCATGCTGGACTGGAAGAACCGCGCGGGCAGCGCCCCTGAACGTGCCGCTGAACCGAAATCGGCCACCCGTAGTTACTTGGGTGGCTTGTTGTTCAGCCGGGCACTGGCCACTCTGATTGGCCTTTACTTGCTGGTGGCTATTGCGCTGGGCTGGTACTGGAGCCAGGAACCTGCGCTGTTCCCGGTTCAGCAGAATGCGCAGATGGCCGCCGAGAAAGAAGGCAAGCAAATGGTCATCGGCTACACCACGGTCGAAACCCTCAAGACCGTCGCCGGTACTTTGCTGACCAAACCGGGTGGCTATATTTCCAACGACCGTTTCCCGCCGGGGCTGTGGATGGATAACACGCCGAGCTGGGAATATGGCGTACTGGTCCAGGTCCGCGACTTGACGCGTGCCTTGCGTAAAGACTTTGCCCGCTCGCAATCGCAATCTGCCGAAGACTCCGATCTGGCCAAGGCCGAGCCGCGTTTCAACTTCGACAACAAAAGCTGGGTGCTGCCATCCAGTGAGTCCGAGTACCAGGAAGGCATGAAATCCCTGAGCCGTTATCAGGCGCGCCTGTCCGATCCGTCGCAGAAAAACGCGCTGTTCTACGCCCGCGCCGACAACCTGAACAACTGGCTGGGCGATGTGGGTACTCGTCTGGGTTCACTGTCGCAACGTCTGTCGGCCAGCGTTGGCCGGGTCAAACTCAACACTGCGCTGAAAACCGAAGTCGTCGCCCCGGGTCAGGTGCCGCAGGTCGACGAAGAAATCGTCGAAACCCCGTGGATGCAGATCGACAATGTGTTCTACGAAGCCCGCGGTCAGGCCTGGGCCTTGTCCCATCTGCTGCGCGCCATCGAAGTCGACTTCGCCGATGTGCTGGCCAAGAAGAACGCCACGGTCAGTGTGCGTCAGATCATTCGTGAGCTGGAAGCCTCGCAGGAACCGGTCTGGAGTCCGATGATCCTTAATGGCAGCGGTTTCGGGGTGCTGGCCAACCACTCGCTGGTCATGGCCAACTACATCTCCCGGGCCAACGCCGCAGTGATCGATTTGCGTCAATTGCTCAATCAGGGCTGAGTCATGGTCGATAGCGCCAGAGAGGTCGCGCACCGCGCGGCCTCGGATGCCGAACAGATCGCCTGGGTTGACGAGCAGGACAACCTGCTCGGCGCCCTGGTCCGCTCCGACCTGCGTGAACGTGGGCTGATCGGGCGTGGCACTTACATCATGCTGTTCAATTCCGTCGGTGAACTCTGCGTGCATCGACGCACGCTGAGCAAAGCCATTTATCCAGGTTTCTGGGACGTGGCGGCGGGGGGCATGGTGCTAGCGACCGAAACCTACGCCGAATCGGCTGCCCGCGAGCTGGAAGAAGAGCTGGGCGTGAGCGGCGTGGAACTGACCGCCCATGATCACTTTTTCTTCGAAGACACCGGTAATCGGCTCTGGTGTTCGGCGTTTTCGGCGGTGTGGGACGGTCCATTGATCCTGCAACCCGAAGAAGTCCTTGAAGCGCGCTTTATTCCCGTTGATCAAGTCCTGCTGGAAATCCAGCAAAAGCCTTATTGCCCGGACTCTCTGGCCGCGTTGAAGCGGTATCTTTGTTCTCGGGCGAATGACGTCGCAAAAGAGGCATAAATTGGCGCCGATTGGCTCTTAGCAATCGGCGTTTTTGCCGTTACACTGCGCGACCTTGTTGGAGCTGACGAGTGCAACGAGGCTGCGATCTTTTGACTTTGCCGTTGAACCAAGATCAAAAGATCGCAGCCTCGTTGCACTCGTCAGCTCCTACACAGGGTTTTCCGTTTCAGTAGCGCTGCCCCTGCCTGAGTGGGGCTTCGCGGTCGATGGCACTTGCCGAAGTTGCCGCGACCAGTCTTTGTCCTCCCAAGAGGATTGCCGGTGGCCAAAAAAGCCGCATCCTTCGCCGCCCTTGGTGGCCTGGTATTTTCCACCGACGCAGGTCGTCATTGCCCGGATTGCAGTCAACCGGTGGATGCCTGCATCTGCAAACAGACCGTTATCCCGGCCGGCGACGGCATTGCTCGCGTGCGTCGCGAAAGCAAGGGGCGTGGCGGCAAGACGGTGACTACCATCACCGGCGTGCCGTTGGCCGAAGACGCACTCAAGGACCTGGCGACCACGTTGAAGAAACGTTGCGGGACCGGTGGTGCGTTGAAAGACGGAATCATTGAAATCCAGGGCGATCATGTCGAGCTACTCTTGGCCGAGCTGATCAAACACGGTTTCAAAGCGAAGAAGTCCGGCGGCTAGCAGCCTCTGTGAAAACCACCCTCGGCTTGATCCAGTCCTGACAGCAGGTCTGGCGTCGTCTACATGGTTTTCACAGAGCCTGTTCTGACCGGTTTCTAAACTCACTGCGGTCAGCGAGGTCTATCCCCTCGTTGACGAACCGTCATTTTCATTCTTTAGACTGCGCCGGCCTGAACCCAGGCGACGCTCTATGACTTCTTTATAGGGGACTTCAATGTCCGTACGACGCACACGCAAAGACGATGGCAGCCAATGGACAGTTGCGGACAGCCGCAGTGTTTACGGGATTCGTCATTGGGGGGCCGGGTACTTCGCGATCAATGACGCCGGTCGCGTCGAAGTTCGTCCGAACGGTCCGACCAGTTCGCCTATCGACCTGTTCGAGCAAGTTGACCAGCTGCGCAAAAGCGGCCTGTCCTTGCCGTTGCTGGTGCGTTTCCCTGACATTCTGCAAGACCGCGTGCGACAGCTGACTGGCGCCTTCGACGCCAACATCGAGCGTCTGGAATACCAGAGCAAGTACACCGCGCTGTACCCGATCAAGGTTAACCAGCAAGAAGCGGTGATCGAGAACATCATTGCGACCCAAGACGTGTCCATTGGTCTTGAAGCCGGCTCCAAGCCTGAGCTGCTGGCCGTGCTGGCCCTGGCGCCGAAGGGCGGCACCATCGTCTGCAACGGTTACAAGGACCGCGAGTTCATTCGCCTGGCGCTGATGGGTCAAAAGCTCGGCCACAACGTGTTCATCGTGATCGAGAAAGAATCCGAAGTTGAGCTGGTGATCGAAGAAGCGGCCTCGTTGAAGGTTAAGCCACAGGTAGGTCTGCGCGTGCGTCTGTCGTCCCTGGCGTCGAGCAAGTGGGCCGACACCGGTGGCGAGAAATCCAAGTTCGGTCTGTCGGCGGCGCAACTGCTGTCGGTGGTCGAGCGTTTCCGCGCGGCTGGCCTGGATCAGGGCATTCGCCTGTTGCACTTCCACATGGGCTCGCAGATCGCCAACCTGGCGGACTACCAGCACGGCTTCAAGGAAGCGATTCGTTACTACGGCGAACTGCGCAACCTCGGCCTGCCGGTGGATCACATCGACGTCGGTGGCGGTTTGGGCGTGGACTACGACGGTACGCACTCGCGTAACGCCAGCTCGATCAACTACGACATGGACGATTACGCCGGTGTTGTAGTCGGGATGCTCAAGGAATTCTGCGACGCGCAGAACCTGCCGCACCCGAACATCTTCTCCGAAAGCGGCCGTTCCCTGACTGCTCACCACGCCATGCTGGTGGTGCAAGTGACCGACGTCGAGAAACACAACGACGACGTGCCGCAGATCGACAACAAGGAAGAACTGCCGGAAACCGTGCAGTGGCTGGTTGACCTGCTGGGCCCGACCGACATCGAGATGGTCACCGAAACCTACTGGCGCGCCACGCACTACATGAGCGACATCGCGACCCAGTACGCCGATGGCAAGTTGACCCTGGCCGAGAAAGCCCTGGCCGAGCAATGCTACTTCGCGGTGTGCCGTCGCCTGCACAACTCGTTGAAGGCTCGTCAGCGTTCGCACCGTCAGGTGCTCGACGAACTCAACGACAAGCTGGCCGACAAGTACATCTGCAATTTCTCGGTATTCCAGAGCCTGCCGGACACTTGGGCCATCGGCCAGGTCCTGCCGATCCTGCCGCTGCACCGTCTCGACGAAGAGCCGCTGCGCCGTGCGGTGCTGCAAGATCTGACTTGCGACTCCGACGGCAAGATCAAGCAATACGTCGACGAGCAGAGCATCGAAACCAGCCTGCCGGTTCACGGTTTGAACGACGGTGAAGACTACCTGCTGGGTATCTTCCTGGTCGGCGCCTACCAGGAAATTCTCGGCGACATGCACAACCTGTTCGGTGACACCGACTCGGTGAACATCTATCAGAACGCTGACGGCAGCGTGTACCACGCGGGTATCGAAACCCACGACACTATCGAAGACATGCTGCGTTACGTGCACTTGTCGCCGGAAGAGTTGATGACCCACTACCGCGACAAATGCGCCAGTGCCCGCATCACCGCCGCCGAGCGTACCCAGTTCCTCGACGCTCTGCGTCTGGGGCTGACCCGTTCCTCTTACCTGTCTTCTTGAGGTAAGGCACCGCTCTCATCAGGTTGTCTGAAAATGTTCCGCACGTAGCGGAAATTTCACATGACTTGGTGAGATGCCTCTCTGATTTCAAGCGAAATGACTTACATTCTTGGCCATCCAAGCGATGTGGTCTTCTTTTCGCGTAGGTCATTTCCTAAGTTGTACTTCGGCACTCTACTCGGCCAACTCTCTCGGAGAGAATCCCCGACCGCCCCTCCTGTAGAGAATCGCCGATGTTCGATCCAGTCAACGAGCCGTCATTTCGTCTGGATGTAGAGGGTCTGCCCGACCCCTTTGAGGTCTTGGCCTTTACCGGTAGAGAAGCCATCAGCGAGCCTTTTGTGTTCGACGTGGATCTGCTGATCGATGACCCGACACTCGACCTTGCAAGCCTGCTGTACCGTCCGGCCTTTTTGCATGTCGGGCCTGCGGGAAACGGCTTCCACGGACAATTGCATGAACTCGTCCAGCGTGACCATGACTTGGCTGTCAGGCTCTGTCGCGTACGTCTGGGTCCGAAGCTGGCGTGCCTTTCCCTGCGCTTGAGCCAGCGAATTTTCAGCGCGCGCTCGGTGCCGCAAATCCTCAGTCAGGTGCTCAAGGAACACGGTATTGCCGGCAAGAATCGGCGCTTGGAGCTGAGTGGCGATTACCCGCCTCGTGATTTCTGTACGCAGTACCGGGAATCAGACCTGCAATTTATCCAGCGTCTGTGTGCTCAGGAACGGCTTCACTACCATTTCGAACACTGCGCTCTCGGACATTGCGTGGTTTTCGGTGATGGTCAGGGGCACTTTCGTTTCGGCGAGCGCGCGGTCTTCCAGGTCGAGAGCGAGCAATCGGCCGTGCGTCAGTTCAAGCTTCTGGGGTGCGCTGGGCAACGAACCGCGCAGACTGCAGAAGGTCGCACGGACCTGACGACGCTGCGCAGCGGTCAACTGATGCGGCTGTCCGGCCATCCGATCGCCGACTGGAACCATCTCTGGCTGCTGACCCATATCGAGCATCAGGGCAGCCAGGATTTAACGGCGTCCTACAGCAACCAGATCCGCGCGATTCACGGGGAGGTGCCATTTGTGTCACCTCATTCTGCAGTGAAACCCAGAATGCACAGCCTGCAACGGGCCTGGGTGGTCGACATCGATGAGTCGCGCCCCGATCCGTCCAGGCCGGTGGCCGTGCAATTTGACTGGCTCTATCAGGGCGAGGGTGCGGCGCCCAGCCACTGTTGGCTGCCGTTGGCCGCTGAACTGGGCGACGCGGCAGTCACGCAGTTGAGTGAGGGGGCCGAGGTGGTGGTGAGCTTTATCGAGGGGGATCCGGATCAGCCGCTGATTACCGGGTTTCTTCACACCCCTGCGTCCGTTGAAGACGCTGAGGAGGACAGCCCGCCGCAGACGTCCGCGGCAGATGATGTTGGGGGCTTGCTGGGGCTTCTGCAATCGAGCGAACCATTGATGCTGCTATGTCTGCTGCCCGGTGGTGGCAGTTTCAGCCATTGCACGCAGGCCCTCTGCACCTGCCGGGCGGCGATGCGGTTTGGCCAGAGCGGTGCGGCATGATCGCCGAGACCCCGCAATGGCTATTGCTGGATATACCGGGTGCGCCACAGGCGGGGGTGATGCTGCAACAGCAGTTTGCGCATGCCCGGTGGTTCTGGTTGTTCGAAGGCACTGAGTGGCATGCGTTACGTGAACACGGCCCGGCCCTGATCGACCTTCGGACTTGCCCTGCGCTGACCGGGTTGTGCGACAGCGAAGTGCCCCTGTGGCGTGGCTTGCTGTTGGCCAGCGAGGTGTCATCGTCGCAGTTGCTGGAGCATTTACGCCGCATGCTCACGGTCACGTTCGGTCTGCATCACCGAGCCTTGTTGAGTTACTACAACCCGCAAACGGCCAGTTACTTGTTCGATGCCTGCGATGCGCAGGAGCTGAGTCGCTGGCTGGGTCCTGTCAGCCATTTGCGCTGGTTCGGCGGGACGTGGGCCGACCGCGCGATCGGCAGTCAGGGCTGGCAGCAGCTGGTCAATCCGGGGCTTGCCGTCAGCCCTTTGGCGGTTGAAGAAAACCTCAGTCCTCGTCAGCAGGAAAAACTGCAAACCTGCCTGCTGGAGCAACATGCCTGGCACTGGAGCCGATCCACCGGGACTGACTACAACACGCTGTGGTCCCACGTGCAGGAAGGGCTGGCGCTGGATTTTACCGAGCGCCCGGTACTCGATGACTGGTTATGGCTACGCTTGCAGTACCCCGGCGCTTTGCCTGGGCACGCATTGCCGGGACTCACCCAGCAGGAGCGTCTCGATAGCCTGCGCAACCTGTGGCAGAACGATCAACCCTGAATACGAGGTTCGACATCGATGGCGAGCACCACGCGGCGCTTGTTCAGCCTGATAATCGGCGGTGCTTTGCTGGCCGTGATGACGGCGTGCTCGCCGCTGAAGTTGCTCAATGCGCTGACCCCCGACACAACCTGCGACAAGACCGAGGGCATTGCCTATGGCCCTGATCCGCGGCAAAAACTCGATGTGTATGTGCCGCGCCCGCCCATGAAAAACGCCCCAGTGGTGGTGTTTTTCTACGGCGGCAGCTGGAACAGCGGTTCACGCAGCGATTACGCTTTTGTCGGCGAGGCCTTGGCGTCCCGGGGAATTGTGGCGGTGCTGGCGGACTATCGGTTGTATCCGCAGGTGCGTTATCCGCTGTTCCTTGAAGATGGCGCCCGGGCCGTGGCCTGGACCCATGAACACATTGGTCAATATTCCGGGAACCCGCAGCGGTTGTACCTGATGGGCCACAGTTCAGGGGCTTACAACGTCGCGATGCTGGCGCTGGACCCCGGGTTACTGGGGGGGGTGGGCCTGTCGCCGCACAACCTAAGCGGCTGGATCGGCCTGGCCGGGCCTTATGATTTTCTGCCGATCAAGAATCCGCAGGTGCGCCCGGTGTTTTTCTGGCCGGATTCACCACCCCGGTCGCAGCCGATCAATCATGTCAGTCGTGGCGCGCCGCCGGCCTTGTTGATCGCGGCGAGCGACGATGAGCTGGTCAACCCGGCCCGCAACACCGGTGGTCTGGCGCGCAAACTGCGCGAGTCGGGCGTGCCGGTGCAGGACCTGTATTTCTCGCGCACCAGCCACGCCACGCTGGTGGCGACGCTGTCCCGGCCGATGCGCGGTTTGGCTCCGGTGCTGGATGTGGTCACGGCCTTCGTTAAAACCACACCGACTCAGTGAGCTTTGCCTGCGAACCAGCCGTCGTTTTTATGCAGGTACCAGGCAAACGCGCCCAGAGTCAGGCTGCGCAGCAACATGAACAATAGAAAGGTTATCCACAGTCCATGGTTGCCCAAACCTTGCAGCGCCCAAGCGAGCGGCAGCAACAAAATCACCGTCAGCAGCATGCCGTTGCGCATTTCCCGGGCACGGGTGGCGCCGATAAACAACCCGTCGAGCAGGTAACTCCCGACCGCAATCAGCGGGAGCGCGGCGAGGTAGGGCAGGTAAATGAACGCCGTGTCGCGCACGCTCTGAATGTCGGTCTGCATCTCGATAAACAGATGCCCGGCGAACAGGAACAGCACGGCAAAGCCCAGGCTCGCCAGCAACGACCAACCGCAGGCCACCACCAATGAGCGGCGTAGGGCCTCTCGATCACGAGCACCAATGGCATGCCCACAAAGGGCTTCCACCGCGTGGGCCAGGCCGTCCAGCGCATGGGCGGTCAGCAGCAAACCGTTGAGCAGCAGCGCGTTGGCGGCGACGGTGGCATCACCCAGTCGCGCGCCTTGCACGGTGATCAGGAAAAACACCGATTGCAGCGCCAGGCTGCGGATGAAAATGTCGCGGTTGACCGCCAATAGCGGCCGCCAGCTCTGCCACAGCGCCAGCGCGGCCCAGGCGATGTGGCCGGGATAGGCGCGCAGGGCGTTGCGGGTCATCAGCAGACCGATCAGCGCGCCGGTCCATTCGGCGATCACCGATGCTCGGGCCGCGCCGACCACACCCCATTCCAGTCCGAGAACGAACCACAGGTTCAGCGCGATGTTCACCAGGTTGGTGCTCAGCAGAATGGCCAGCGGCGCCCGGGCGTTCTGAGTGCCGAGGAACCAGCCGACCAGCGCATAACTGGCCAGCGCTGCCGGCAGACCGAACAGGCGTGTGTGGAAAAACTCGCGGGTCAGCTGATCCAGCTCCGCCGACGGCTGCATGAAATGCAGCGCGACCCCACTCAACGGCACGCCCAGTGTTCCCAGGACAATGGCCAGGCCCATTGCCAGCAACAGACCCTGCAGCAAGATCTGCCGCAATGCCGCGCCGTCCCCACGCCCGGCGGCCTGTGCGGCGAACCCGGTGGTGCCCATGCGCAGAAAACCCATGGCCCAGGCGAGAAAGGTATACAGGCTGGCCCCGACCGCGACGGCGCCCAACTGATGGGCGTGGGGCAAGTGGCCGATGACGGTACTGTCGACCAGCGCCACCAGCGGTACGGAAATGTTCGAGAGAATCATCGGCGCGGCGAGCGCCCACACTCGACGATGGGTAGGGCGGTCGCGCCAGTCGGCGATCAGGTTGGACATGCAGGCTCCTTGGGGGAGCGGCATTGTAGCGACACATTTGAAATGACCGCGATCCAATGTGGGAGCGAGCCTGCTCGCGAAGGCGGCGTGTCAGGCGACATCACTATCGATGGGGCGACCGCTTTCGCGAGCAGGCTCACTCCCACAGAGGGCAGTGGTGTTAGTGGATTATCCAGCTCAACAACCACAACCCCAGCATCAACCAGATTATCCCCATGATGATCGACGCATTCATGAACGCCCGAATCGCCGACCACAACAGCATCAACCCCAAAATCAGCGCAATGATGCTGATGATCGACGCGTCCATGCCCAGCGTACGGGACAGCCCTTCGACAAAGTTGCTGCCGGCGTGGCTCAGCAGATTGAACAAGCCACTGAGGCCGTCAACGATGAAGCGGATAACCGAACCGAGTGCCTGGCCGAGCCATTCGAAAAAACTTTCTACCTGCATGTCTTGAGCGTCCTTGATGAAAGTGGTGGCGTGGTTGCCGGACTTGAGCCTTGGGCTATCGAGCAGGGTGCCGAGTTCCCGTAGGAGCTGCCGCAGGCTGCGATCTTTTGATTATGGTGTAAAGATCCGCGTCACACCGAGACGCTTGCCTTCCCCCGTCATCCCCCCGAAGCTATACGTCTTCAGGAGAGCCCGATGAACCTTGTTGAACTGACCGAACGCCTGCACGTCATCCGTGACCGCAATGACTGGCGGCAATTTCACAGCCCGAAAAACCTGGCCATGGCCGCGAGCGTGGAAATGTCCGAGCTGGTGGAGATTTTCCAGTGGCTGACCGAAGACCAGTCGGGCCAGTTGCCGGCGGACACACTTGCCCATGCCGGGCAGGAAATCGGTGACATCGTGCTCTATCTACTGCTGCTGTGCAGCGAGTTGGGGTTGGACATGAATGAAGTGGTGCGCAGCAAACTCGCGGACAGCGAACGGAGGTTCAGCTGATGAGCGACCGTCATTTCGATCAACTGGCGACCCGCTTCGCCGAAAAAATCTACGGCGGTGCCAAAGGCGCGATCCGTCTGGCGGTGCTTCAGGCCGACCTGGCCGAAACCCTGCCGGACCGACCGTTGCGCGTACTGGATATCGGTGCTGGTCTGGGCCACATGTCGTTGTGGCTGGCCGAGCGTGGTCATGAGGTCACGCTGGCCGAGCCCGCCGAGCCGATGCTCGAGGGCGCCCGTCAGCGCTTTGCCGACGCCGGGCAAACAGCGACGTTCATTCAGGCGCCGTGGCAGGATCTGCTCGGCCAACTCACCGAGCCCTACGACCTGGTGCTGTGCCACGCCGTGCTGGAATGGCTGGCCGAACCCCACGCGATCCTGCCGGTGCTGCATCAGTTGACCAAGCAGGATGGCTGGTTGTCCCTGGCCTTCTACAACCGCGATGCGTTGATCTATCGCAACCTGCTCAAAGGCCACTTCCGCAAGATGCGCAAGAACGACATGGCCGGCGAGAAACAGAGCCTGACCCCGCAGCAGCCGCTTGATCCGCGCGAACTGGCGGCGCAACTTGAAGGCCTGTGGCAGGTCGAAACACAGAGCGGGGTGCGGGTTTTTCACGATTACATGCCGGTGGAATTCCAGGCCCGCGCCGAACTGGTGGATTTGCTGGAAATGGAACTGGCTCACCGTCGTCACCCAAGCTTTGCCGGGCTTGGGCGCTACTTGCACTGGATCTGTCGGCCGGTCTGATCGGAGCGCGAAATGAACAGTCGTTCGGGGTTATTGGTGATCTGTCTCGGGTTGGCGGCCTGTCAGGGCAGCAACCCTTATGTGGCGTCATCCAACCCCTTGCCACCCGCGCCGCCTCAGGCGGCCAACACCTTTGACCGCAGCGCCTACCCGGCCCCGCCGCGCGACTACGGGCGTTACCGCAGCTGGGCCTGGCTCAACGGGCAGTTGCCGCAGGGCAGCGCCTGGGCGGATTCGGCGCAGGTCGCCGAAGCCGTCAGCAATGCGCTCGATCAACGTGGCTTGCGCCCGCTGCACGACAATCGCCCGGCCGACCTGTTTGTCAGCGCCGAGCTGCACCTGGAAACCCGCCTGCGTCAGGTTCGGGACGACTATGGTTATTACGGCGGCGGTTATGGCGGTTACAACCGCTACGGCAGCGGTTACGGCATGTACAACACCGTGCCGATCGTTCGGACTTATCAGGAACAGGTCGTGGTGGTGCGGGTTGATTTGTTTGACGCTCAGAGCGGTCAACCGGTATGGAGTGCCAGCGCCGAAACCAGCAATCGCGGCAGTCAGAGCGAGCGTGCCGATGCGATACGGGAGGCTGTAGAAAAGGCGATGTCGGCGTATCCTCCTAGTTAGCTTCTGTCGTTAAGAAGCTTTGCGCAGGTTCATGTCTTCAACCGGAGAAATATCATGTTCCGCCGTCTCGCTTTACTGGCTGTGGCCGTGCTGCTCAGTGCCTGCGCCAACCAGGTCAATCATGACTTCGATGCCAGCCGCGACTTCGCCGCCTATCGCAGCTGGAGCTGGAAAGAACCCGCCCTGCAATATCGGCCCGATGATCCACGGATCAAGAGCGACCTGACTGAACAACGAATCCGCCAATCAGTGACCGATCAGCTGGATCAGCGTGGCCTGCGTCCGGCTGCGGGTGGCCAAAAGGGCGATTTGAGCGTGCAGACCTATCTGATCGTCGAACAGCGCCAGCAACAAGTAACCACCAACTACGGCGGCGGCGGCGCTTGGGGTAATCCATGGAACGGCTACTGGGGCGGGCCGATGTACAACGAAACCCGTAACGTCAGCTACAAAGTGGCGATCATCCAGATCGACCTGCTTGATGGCAAGGACGGCAAACTGGTGTGGCGCGGCAGTGACGAGCAGATACTCAGCCGCACAACGAACCCGTCGGATCGCAGCACGGCGATACGCGAAACGGTCGGGCGAATTCTCGCCAACTACCCACCCAAATAAACAGCTGGACGATCTTTTGCTTGTGATCTGCGAGCAGCCCGGGAAAGCGCCAACTACACTGCTGTTCACCCATGGAGGTAGCCTTCGGCTGTGCACCGGCAAAGGAGTGCGCAATGTCTCCCCGTTTGCAGTTTCGCAGCCCGTCCCGGCAACGGGGGGCGATCGGTTTGATGGCGGCGCTGACATTGGGCATGGCCCTGGTGTTCTTGCTGGTCGTGGTCGACAGCGGTCGTTTGTACCTGGAAAAACGTGACCTGCAGCGCGTAGCGGACATGGCCGCACTTGAAGCGTCCACCCGAGGGGGTGATTGCGCCGCGGGCAACACCGCCACCGTCTATGCCACCGCCAGCGCAAACCGCAACGACTTCACCCTTCCTGACCCCAATCGCAATCTGCTGGTCGCTTGCGGCGCCTTGACCCTGGATGCCAATAACCTTCGGGTATTTGGCGCCGACCCAAGCAAGAGCGAAGCCATTCGGGTGATCGCCAGCCATTCGGTCCAGCAGAGTTTCGCCGGCGGTGTCGGCGCCCTGTTCGGTGGCGCCCCACGTGGAGCGACCATTAACCTGACGGCCACCGCTGTGGCCGCATTACCGCCACCGCAGGCTTCGCTGACCCTGCGCAGCACGACGTTGAGCGTCGACACCAGCAAATCGGCCACGCTCAATGCGCTGTTCGGTGGTTTGCTCGGGGGCAACCTGAACATCAACGCGGCGGGCTGGAATGGACTGGTGAACACCAACATCAGCCTGCTCGGTTACCTTGACCGATTGAAGGTCGACCTTAACCTCAGCGCTGCCGGGTATGACCAGGTATTGGGCAATACGATTGCCGTCAGCCAGCTGATCCAGACCGCCGTCAATGTGCTGGACCCGGGCGGCACACTCGGTGCGACCGCAACCATTGCGAGCCTTCAAGCGCTGAAGGTCGCGGCAGGCGCAACCACCGTCGTACTCGGCAACGTGCTGCACGTCGAGGCTGGCAGCACCGTGACGGCGCTGGCGACCAACCTGAAAGTGTTCGACCTGATCGAAGCAGTCGTGCAACTGGCCAACAAGAAAAACGGCCTGGTGGCGACGTTGCCGATCAATCTGGCGGGCCTGGCGCAAATCACCGCCCGGGTGCAGGTGCTGGAGCCTCCGCAGCTGTCAGCCATTGGCAATCCGAAAAACGCCGCGCTGGCTCCACTGGGGCCCAACCGCATCTATGTGCGAACTGCCCAGATCAGGACATTGCTGTCGATCGACTTGCCGGTGCTCGATTCCATCGTGGCGCTGGTCAATGCGGCGGCTGATCTGGCAGGCCCGCTGACCAACACACTCAACGCCTTGCTCAATCTCAACCTGGTGGGAGTGCTCAATTCACTGACCTGTGCCTTGCTCGTGCCCTGCCAGACTCCCGACATCATCGTGCTGCCGCCACCGATACGTATCGACGTGGCGCTGGACGTTGCCAGCGCCAACAGCTATGTCACTGCCTACAGTTGCGTCAGTACCACCAACAAAACCCTGACCACCAACACCAGCACTTCGCTGGTAAATCTGAAGATCGGCAAGATCGATCCAGCCACCGCTTTCGGCAGCAACACCACGCCACCGGCGGTAGTGGTGCAGCCGTTGAAGGTGATCGATATCGGGGTGAAAACCTGTCTGAGGATTCTGTTCCTGCCCATCTCCTGCGACCCGCGGATTCCGGGCGTCGGCGGCGGCATCAGTATCATGGCCGACACGACCGTGGCGCAGAGCGCCAACATGCCGCACGTCTATTCCGCACCGCCGGCCACCAGCCTGCCGGAGATCAACCAGCCACCGTTCTACTATTCCTATTCCACCAGCAATATCGTCAGCAGCCTTACCGACACGGCGACCAATATCAAGGTCGACATGTACGGCCCGACGGGCAGTCTGGTCGGTGGTCTGGGGGCGATCCTCAGCACTGTCACGACATTGCTGGTCAACGCGATCAACAGCGTGCTCAGCCCGTTACTCGACACCTTGATCAATACGCTGCTGCTCAGCCTGGGGATCGATCTGAACAAGGTCGATGTCGGCGCCAACCTCAGTTGTCACTCAGGACGAGCGACGCTGGCAATCTGATCGTCGGCGGCAATCGGCAGTTCGATACAAAACCGTGCGCCCTCGACCGAGTTTCTAACGCTCAGTTTTCCGCCCATGTTCTCGACGATGCCGTAACTCACCGACAACCCGAGCCCGGTGCCGATACCCACGGGTTTGGTGGTGAAGAACGGCTCGAAAATCCGCTCCAGTAGCCTGGGATCAATACCGCCGCCGTTGTCCTCGACCCACAGCCGCACCGAATCCACATCACGTTCGGCGTACACCGAGATCCACGGTTTGAACTCGCGGTCGGCCTCGCGTTTGCCAAGCAACGCATCCCGAGCGTTGACCATCAGATTGATCAACACCTGTTCGAGCTGATCGACGTAACCGCGCACTTGCACGTCAAACCCGGTCTCGCTGACCCGCAGATCGACCCCTTTGCCGCGCATCCCTTCGGCCAACAGCGACAGCGTGCCTTCGATGGCTTGCGCCGGATTAAACGGATGTTGCTCGATCTCCGAGCGGCGGCCAAACACCCGCATGTGATCCACCACCCGCGCGGCGCGCTGGACCTGTGCATCGATGCGGTTGAGCTTGTCGGTCAGGTAGTCGATTGGCGCATCGCCGTTGCTCAGACGCTTGAGCACGTTGACGATGGCCATGCGCATCACATTCAACGGCTGATTGATTTCATGGGCCAGCCCTGTGGCCATTTCACCGAGGGTGGCCATTTTTGCACTTTGGGTGAGCTGCTGCTGGGCGCGGCGGACCTCGGTGTTGTCGCGACCCACGGCCTGAATCTCCAGCAAATGGCCGTGTTCATCGAACACCCCGCGATCCGACCACACCCACCAGGCATGTTCCCGTCCCGGCAGTTGCAGGTTGATTTCCGCGGTGCTGACCGGGAATTCCGGGCTGAGTCGGCTGAGCCGCTGGAGAAACGCTTCGCGCTGTTCCTGCGACATCCAGCTGCCCAGATTCACCCCGGGCAGTTGTTCGGGCTGGCATTCCAGGTAAGTCGCCAACGGGCGGTTGCCGAAGGTCAGGGTCAGGTCCGGGCGGTAGCGGCAGATCATCGCCGGAGAGTCTTCCACCAGGATCCGGTAACGTTCTTCACTCTGCTTCACCTGTTCGGCGGCCAGGGTTGCTTCGGTGACGTCCAGCCACAGACCGACGGCTTCCACCGGCAAACCAAGGTCGTCGCGCAGTAGCTTGGCTTCATCGAGTAGCCAGTGGTAATCGCCGCGACTGTCGCGCAGCCGATAACGGGCGCGCACCGAACCTTCACGCAGCAAATGTCGGGTGCGTTCGAAGTACCGATCGCGGTCCTCCGGGTGCACCCTTTCAACCAAGGTCCCCGTCGCGCAATCAGCCAGTGTCCAGCCGAGCAGCGGCAGTAGGCTGTCACTGAAAAACGTCGGTTGCAGCGCACCTTCGACATAGCGTTGCACGTAGATCACCGCCGGTGAGCTGGCGATCAGATTGTCCAATCGAGCATGGGCCGCCGCGGCGTTTTGCTCCTGGTTTTTGATGTCGCTGATGTCGAGCATGAAGCCCACCAACCGCCGGCTTTTACCGATGCCCAGAACCTGGCCCTGCAGGCGATACCAGTTCGGCGTTTGTGCCAAACGCACGCACAGCAGCAGTGGAACGCCGTCGTCTTGCAAGGCTTGCAGACGACTGCTCAGCTCTTCCCGGTCGGCGGGGTGCACCCGATCAAGCCAGTCGTGCAGCGGCAAACGATCGATCGTAAGGTTCAGGTTACTGGCTAACGACGGCGCCAATTGCACCTCGCGACTGTCGCTGAACACCTCCCACCATCCGGTGCCGAGCAAGGCTTGCAGCGACTCCAGCCGTTCCAGTTGCAGATGGTGCCGGTGCTCGCGCAAGCGCTCAAGCAACGGGCCGGCCAGCGCGGCGGTCAGTTGTAACCAGTCGCGATCATTCAGGTCGGGTGCATGTTGCTGCACCGGATAAAGGCCACACAGCAACCAGGCGACCACACCCTGAGCATCGTGATAGGGCACTGCGAACCCTTCGGCATTACCGAAGATGCCTTGCAAACGGGGATGTTCAGCGGGTGTCAGGCATTGCGGCGCAGAGCCGTTCAGACTGTCGAGCCCCGTGCCCAGGCGCTGAGCGTTTTGCCACAGGAGGGGCGCATCGGAGGCCGTGTAATGCTGGTGTATCTGCCAGCCTTCTTCCTGTTCATCGAGTAACGCCACCGCAATGCATGGCATGTGGAAACGCTGGGCCAGGCCTTGCAGCTGTTCCACCAACACCTCGGGCAGGCGCGTCAGGTTGCACCGGCGCAACTGTTCGCCGATCTGCGCTGCGAGTATTTGGCATTGCTCGCGGCTGCGTGATTGTCGACGTTCGAGCAACAAGTCGCCGATGTCCAGCAACTGCAACAGCCAGGCATCGGCCAATGGCTGGACCCAGCCACGCAAGTGCAGGGGTTGTCCGTTGAGGCTGTAAAAGTCCAGGTCCAGACTCTGTCCCTGCCAGTCGACGGGTGAGCCTTCAACGGCGAGGCAGCTGTGAGGCATGAGGAAATCGAGCAGGTGCGGTGCTTGCGCACGGGGCGTCTGCTGGGCCAGCACATGCCGCAGCGGGCCGGTCAGGTGAATCACTCGACCTTCGGCATCCAGATGCATCTGCAAACCGACACTTTGCACGCTCAGGGTGTCTGGCGTGTCCACTGGCTGAGGCGGATGGCGGTTGAGCAGGCGCCCGAAGAGTTTGTCTGCGGAACTCAAAATTGCAGGCTCGAACTGGCGGTGAGGTTTGCTGGCAGATTCGGCACTTGGCCAATTCCCGGCAAGGTCAGAAACGGGATGACCTGCTGCAGTTTGCTGGTGGGGTAGTTGATGCTGACCTTCAACACCCCGCCCACGTAGGTGGCGCTGGCGTCGGTGGCGACATTGAAATTCAGTGCGGCAGGAATCCAGGCCAGCTGTCGGCTCAGTTCTGTCGTGGCAACGGTTTTTACCGCAGTGTCGTATCCGGGGGTGCTCGGATCCAGCGCCACGCTTCGGCGCACCGCTTCGGCGGTCGACTGGGTGAACGATTGCATCAGCAACAGCGGCAAGCTGTAAGTGACGATTCCATAGAACACGGCGAAAAAGATGAGAAACACCAAAGCGAATTCAATCGCTACAGCGCCTTTTTGCTTACGGGGGAGGCCTATTTTCATGACTGCGTCTACCCTGATATTCACCACGTGATATCAGCATAGAATCATTCAGCCAAAACGGACGTTTTTTACCGGATGCAGAGCTTTGTATTACTGATCTGGCTGACGCTATGCGCAGCACAGGATGCTCGAGAACGACACATCGCCAATGGCCTGACCCTTGGCGCAGTGGTGTTGGCGCTGGCGTATCTCCTGTGGACGGGCACTACCTGGCTGGGGGCCGAGGCGGTGCAGGGCGGCTGGGCTTTTTTGCTGGCGCTGGCCTTTACCTTGCCCGGTTATGCGCTGAGACGCTTGGGCGCAGGCGATGTGAAACTGATGACTGGCCTGGGTCTGGCGACGGACGGCATGCACCTGCTCGGCGTGTTCATCGGTGCCGGATTGGCCAGTGTGCTGTGGCTGCTGCTGGCGCCAAGAGTCTGGCTTCATATGGGCCAAGGGCTTAGAAATCATCTTCGATATCTGGGGCCTGGAATGTCAAAGAAACAGCCCTTTGCACCCTTCGTATTGGTGGGCCTGATGCTCACACTCGCCTGGTTGCACTAGTCGCCTGTTCTATACAGAGTCGGAAAGTACGTCTACTTTCAATTCAGCAGTTGTACAGTCTGTTGCTGTTTGTAGAGGAGCGGTCAACTTTGACCTGGCAGGGAGGCGCACGTGAACAAGCTTTTTTCGGCAGTAAAAATCCTTGTGGTCGACGACCAGCCGTTGATTGCTGCAGAGCTTTGTGAGCTTCTCGAAGGCAGCGGTTACCGTTGCGTTTCTTGCGAGACTGGCAAACAGGCCGTCGAGCGTTTCAATGAAGACGAAGCGATTGGCCTAGTGCTTTGCGATTTGCACATGCCCGGTCTGGACGGGATTCAACTGGTCCAGGAGCTGCAACGGTTATCCGGCAAGCACCGTGTGTTTGAAGCAATCATGCTCACTGGGCGTGCGGACAAGCAGGATGTGATCAAGGCTTTGCGGGCCGGGTTTGCCGATTACTACCAGAAGCCGATTAATCCGGGTGAGTTGCTCGAAGGGATTGCGCGTCAGGCAGTGGTTTTGCAGGACCGGCAGAAGAGTGTGCAGCTAGGGCATTTGGATCAGAAGCTGCAGTATCTTGCCGAGTCGATCGATGATCTGTATCAGGATCTGGATAAGGTTCGGCGTAGGCAGCGGTTATCGATTTCCACTGATGAGGATGTCATCGCTGTGGATCGGGTTGAGGTTCCGGCGATTTTCAGTCAGCTGTCGCCAAGGCAGTTGGAGGTGGCGCGATTGGTGGGGAAGGGGCAGACCAATTATCAGATTGCCTGTGAGTTGGGGATTACCGAGAACACGGTGAAGCTTTATGTGTCGCAGGTTTTGCGGTTGACGCATATGCATAATCGGACGCAGTTGGCGCTGGCTTTGCTACCCAGTCATTCTGGATTGCGTCAGGGGGTGACTGCGCATTAGGTTTTTGTTGGCGGTAACGACCGAGATTCACTTTTTTATAAGCTCCTGGAATGTGTTAAGCCGTAACGCGATCTGTAGCAGCTGCCGAGCCCGCGAGGCTGCGTTCGGCTGCGTAGCAGTCGTAAAATCAGTCATTTGGTACGTCAGGCATACCGCGTCAGCCGGACTCACGACTGCTACGCAGCCGAACGCAGCCTCGCGGGCTCGGCAGCTGCTACAAAGATTGTCGCGGCTGGAATTGCTTAACTGACTGGCATTACCCGGAATGCCGGCCCAAAAAAATCAGCCCCAAAACGCTAGCCCCAAGCGTCCAACTCCCCGATCGAGACTACCCCCCCGTCCCACCGTCCACCTGCCCGCTCTCATACTGATCAAAGTACTCCGGGATCTCATGCCGATAGCTTTTCAACCAACGCTGCATGCTCAGCTCGCGCTCGGTCGCGGTTGAGGTTTGCGGCTTCTGGGACGCCGCTTTGTTGCTTCTTTGCAGTTGCAGCCAGCCTTCGGTTTCCTGTTGTTGGGCCGAAGCGGGGCCGGGGTCGATGGCGTGAGCGGCGAGGGGCAGGGCCAGCAGGCCGAGGCAGCAGAGGATGGTCGGTTTCATCAAAAGCCTCTCCTTATTGAAGCGCCGGTGTGGCGACGGCGACCTGGTTTACGGCGGTCGGGCCGGACTTGCTCGGTGTCTTGAGTCTTTGCGCGCGGGCTTGGGCTTCGGTGACTTGGGCGGGGCTCAGGCCGAGACGGCTGACGAGTTCGGCCGCACGGCTCCAGTCGTCCTGGTAGATCAGCAGTGTTACCAGATTCAATGCTGCCAGTTGATCGCTTTGCTTGAGTTCCATGGCCGTCAGAAACTCAAAACGCGCATCCTCGACGCGTAATTGGTTGAGGTACACCACGCCGAGGTCGTTGCGGATTTTCTCGTCGGTCGGCGCCAGCCGTGCGGCCCGTTGCAAGTGGGCTTGCGCCAGGCCGTTGTCGCCCTTGGCGGCGGCGAGTTGGCCCAGGCCGTGTTCGGCTTCGGCGGCCAGGCAACTGCCGAGCAGGCTGCGGTACAACGGCTCGGCTTCGCTGCGGCCCAGCAGTCGATAGACCTTGGCCTTGCGCAGGCGCACGTCGGCCAGGTTGTCGGGCAGGCTTTGCAGGTTGGCGAGGCTGGCGTGCAGTTTGCCGTCATTGGCCATGTCATCGGCGAGGTTCAGAGATAGCTGTTCCTCGGAGGTCAGCTTGCCGCAACTGGCCGTGTTGGTCAGGGCGCTCCAGGGCGTCGCACCGTTGCTCGCGCAACCGCCTAATAACAGCAGAGTCAAACCGGCAATTATTGCTTTCATAACGATCCCTCTAAGAACCAAAGGCATGGGACAGGGCGGTGAAACCCGGGCCGGCCAGTACGATCAATAACGCCGGGAAGAGAAACAACATCATCACGACGGACATTTTGGCGGACATCTTGGAGATGTATTCCTGCAAGCGCGTCAGGCGCCGGTCATCGAGCAATTGCTTGAGGGTCAGCAGGGATTTCATCGCACCGCCCCCCTGATGGATCAACTGCTGAAGGATGACGCAGGTGTCGGTGAACTCGTCGACGGCCAGCAATCGGGTGGCTTTGTTCAGTTCTTCGCCCAGTTCCAGACCGGAATCGACCCGGGCCAATACCAGGCGCAATTCATGGGTCAGGGCCGGCAATAATTGTTTGCCTTCATTGCTCAACACGCGCAGCGACTGCTCCACCGCCATGCCCGATTCGAACAGGATGCGCAGCAGCGGAATGAAGGTGGAAATCTCGCTCGCCAGTTGTTTTTGCCGACGCTGCGCGGCAGCGGCCAGCAACCTTTTGGGCAGCAGATAGCCTATGCCGGTGGCGAATACCGGGGCCATCCAGTGGTTGTCTGCCTGAGGGAAGAACACGCTCTGGATTAGCAAACTCAGGGCCAGCGCCAGCACCGGAGCGCCTATCTGGAACGCCGCGAACAGTGAACGTCGCCGGGCGCTGCGCCAGCCGAGACGGTTAAGCAATGCCTGGGTTTCGTTATCCAGGTTGACCGAGCGCTGACCGATCCGGCTGCTGCCCAGCAGCTGTAGCCACTGATTTACCCGGTTGTCGCTTGCCAGTTTGCCGTCGAGTCGTTGCGCCACCTGGCGAACCCGTCGACGGTGTTCCAGCAAACCGCTGAGCAGCAACAACGTTGCCCCCAGAAACAGCAATGCGCAGATCAGCAAAGGCACTTTCATACGCTGCGCAACATATGCCAGAGCGCCAGGCTGCCGACCACCTGCAAGCCGAACGCGGACGCGAGCATGATTTGCCCCGAATCGTCGTGCCACATGGCGAGCAAGTAATGAGGGTTGGTCGCGAGGAAATAGCCGGCCAGACCAATCGGCAAACAGCCCAGGACCCACGCGGTCACCCGGGTTTCACCGGTCATGGCCCTGAGCTGGCGCGCAGCCTGCTCGCGCTCCCGGATCATCTTGATCAGGTTGTCCAGCAATTCGCTGGCATTGCCGCCATAGCGGTGATTGACCTTCAAACCGAGCGCGAACAGGCGAAGTTCGTCTTTCTCATACAGCTCGGCAAGGTCAGCCGCGGCATCCGGCAGGCTGACCCCCAGCTGCACGTTGCGCTGAACCCGCCCCATGGCATTTTTTAGTGGGTCTTCAGCGGCGTCGATGGCGCCTAGCACCGCATCGGCCAGGGTGCGCCCGGACTTCAGACTGCGCACGGTGTGATCGAGCATTTGTGGCAGTTGTTCGATCATGCGCTGGAGTCGGCGCTGATAACGCCAATTGACATACAGACGCAGAATCAGCGGCGGTAGCAGTAACAGACCCAGCAAGCCGACCCAGCCACCGGTAGCAAATCCGAGCAAGATGCCAAAGGCCCAGAGCAGCAGGCATACCCCCAGATGCTCTGAGGGACGCCCAAGGCCGGCCCGCAGAAAGGCCCGATCCAGACCCGCCCAGGAGGTTTTCGCCAGCACCGGCTGCGGTTGCCCCTGGGTCAGGCGTCCCAGTACCCGCTCGGTGCCGGTCTGGCGCAAACCGCGATAAAACAGGCGGATCGACAGTCCGAGCAAGACCAGGCAAACGAGGATGAGCAGCACCGGTTTGAGCATGCCGTGGCCTTCAGTACGCAGAGGGAGAGAGCGCCAACTCACGGCGCAGTTTGTCGCCGGCGGGGTTGACCGCCTCGCGCATGAATCCGAAACCGCTGCGCCGGTCGAGCCGGAACAACGTGTTGGTGACATACACGTCATCACGCAAGCCGATCACCTCCACCACTTCGCTGACGCAGCGGCGGCCGTCGGGCATGCGCGTCAGCTGGATCACTACATCCAGTGCGGCGCAGATCATTTGCCGCAAGGTCCGTTCGGCGATGGTGCGGCCGGTCAGGCCCACCAGTGTCTCCAGGCGCAACAGTGCATCCTGGGCGTTGTTGGCGTGCACGGTACTCATGGAGCCGTCGTGGCCGGTGTTCATTGCGGTGAGTACGTCCACCACTTCGACGCCACGAATCTCGCCGAGGATGATTCGGTCCGGGCGCATCCGCAGGGCGTTGCGAATCAGGTCACTGGACTTCACTTCGCCGTGGCCTTCGGCATTCGGCGGTCGGGTTTCCAGACGCACCACGTGAGGGTGGCCCAGGTGCAGTTCGGCGACGTCTTCGATGGTGACGAGTCGCTCGTGAGGGTTGATCAACTGGCTGAGAATGTTCAACAGCGTGGTCTTGCCGGTGCCGGTGCCGCCGCTGATCAGGATGTTGCAGCGCTTGCCCACGGCCTCCTGAAGAAAGTCGAAGATCGCCTGGTCGATGGTTTGCATCGCCATCAAGTCCGAGCTTTTGAGCATGTCCTTGCGAAACTTACGTATCGACAGGCAGGGACCATCGAGCGCAATCGGTGGAATGATCGCGTTGACCCGGCTACCGTCGGGCAGTCGTGCGTCGACCATTGGCGACGACTCATCGAGCCGTCGACCGAGGGGCGCGAGGATCCGTTGCATGACCCGTTCGACGTGATGCGCATCGATGAAGCGCAGGTCGCTTTGATGCAGTACGCCGTCGCGCTCAATGAACACCCGGTGCGGGCCGTTCACCAGAATCTCCGTCACCGCCGGGTCCCGCAGCAGCACTTCCAAGGGGCCGAAACCGGTGAGTTCGTCGACAATTTCTTCGGCCAGGCGCTCCATTTCATAGCGGGAAATCGCCAGGTGCAGTCGGGCGATGTACTCGGCAACCTTGTCGATGACGAACTGCGAGAGCACCTGCCGTGAACCCTCCAGCAGGTTTTTGCCGGACTCCTCGATGGCGTCGATGATGTAGCGGTGCAGCACCAGTTTCAGACCTTCGTGGTCGGTGTTACCGCTGGTGGTGCGCACAGGGGCACCGAAGAGTTTTTCACCGCTCATTGCGCACCCCTCAACCGGTTGAACCAGCCAGACTTGGGCTTGGCCAGGCCCTCGGAGCGCTTGGCCAACCGATCGCCGAGGGCGCGCAGGCTTTGAGTCAGGGCTTCGCGGGGGGCCAGTTCAAACAGCGTCACACCTTGGTTCTTTGCGTTAAGCCGCACTTCCGGGCTGTAGACGAGGGTCGCGATGATCTCCATGCCGAAGCTTTTGCTCAGGGTGTCGGAGTCCGGTGCGACATTGCGCAGGTAGCGGTCCACCAGCAGTTTGGCGTGATCGAGCTTCATGCCTTTTTCACGCCACAGGTTGAGTACCGCCAGGTTGCGACGGCAGTCGAGTACGTTCTGATCGGTGTACCACAGCAACTTGTCGCAATGGGTGACGAAGGTGCGTAGCGCTTCGCTGTCCGGCTGGCCAGTCAGGTTCACCACGATGTGCTGGAAGTGTTGGCGCAGGGCGCTGAGCAGCATGTACAACTCGGCGGTGCTGGTGTGTTCAAGCGGCTCATCGTGGTTGGCGTAGGCGAGGATCCGCAACCCGGCGGCGCAGTTGGTGAACGCGCTGTCGATCAGCGTCGCGTCGAGGCGCCGCAAGTGCCGGAGTGCATCGCCGAAGTGGAACGAACTCTCCAGCCCGAGCAAGGCCAGGCTGTCACCGCGCGGCAGGCCCAGGTCCAGCAACAGCGTTTGCTGTCCGCTCTTCTGCACCACTTGCGCCATGTGCGTGGCGAGCAGCGCGCCGTCGGCGTTGATTTGCACGCCGTAGAGCACCGTCAGGCTACCCAGTTGGGTGTTCGAAGCCACGGGCGGCAGGCGTTTGCTCAGCCGTCGCACCAACCCCGCGACTTCACTGGAGCGGGAGCCATAGGCCACGAAGTCCCGTGCACCGGCGCGCATGGCATTGAGCACGAGTTGGTTGTCCATGCCATCGCCCAGCGCGACGATCGCCAGCATTGGTTTGGCTTCCAGGGCACCTTCGATCAGTGCGCTTTGGGCCACCACGTGTTCACGGTCCAGGCCGACGAACACCACGCTGGCGAAGGTCACGTCCACCAGCGCCAGCAATTCGTCGAGGCTGCCACCGCCGGCGCTGACCACTTGGCCCAACGGGGCGAGGGCGCCTTGCAGCCACTCAAGGTCGGTGCTGTTGCGCGTGATCGCGAGGAAGGTCTGGCTCAGGTTCTGGCTCTGGCTCATTGCGATAATCCGCTGCGTTTATCGAAGTTGCCGTTTTCGAGGAAGTACAGGCGATACCAGTTCGGGTCATAGTTGCGCAGCTTTTCACCCGGCAACGACGGCAGTTGTGCGTTGGCAGCCAACGGTTGGACCAGGTGCGGCGTGACGATCATCAGCAGCTCACGCTCTTCGCGGTTGACCGATGAGTTGCGAAAAAACGCTCCGAGAATCGGGATATCGCCCAGGCCTGGAAACTTGCTGACTTGCGAACTGTTGTGAGTGCTGATCAAACCGCTGATGACGAAACTCTCGCCATCGGCCAGCGAGACGCTGGTATCGGTGCGGCGAATGGTGAACGCCGGGACGGTGGTGCCGCCAATGGTCACGCCATTGTTGTAGTCGAGTTCGCTGACCTCCGGCGCCACTTTGAGGGTGATGCGGTCGTGACTGACCACGGTCGGCGTGAGCGTCAGGCGGATGCCGAATTCCTTGTATTCGATGGAGTAGCTGTCGCTGTTGGCGCTGGGCACCGGGATTGGAATTTCACCACCGGCCAGGAAGCTCGCGCTCTGCCCGCTGAGGGCCACCAGGCTCGGTCGTGCCAAGGTGTAGGCGAAGCCGCTGCCTTCCAGGGCGTTGACGATGCCGAGGAATTTGCTGCTGCCACCGCCCCAGACAATGTTGAAACTGTCGTTGAGCAGCGGAATGCTGGGCACCGCGATCCGTGGATCAAGGTTGAACAGCGGCACCACGCCCGGCGTCACGGCCGTGTTGGGCACCGTACCGGGGGCGCCGAAGAGGAAGTTGTTCGAGCCCTTGCCGAAAATCGACGTACCGGCCTCTTTCAGTTTGGTCCGGCTGACTTCGACGAAACGAATGTCGGTCTGTACTTGCGACGGTAGCAGTGGGTCATCAGAAGGTAACCGAGTAGCAGTGGTCATCGCCGCGGTGGCCTTGCCCTGAACGAACACCATGCTTTGGCGCGGAGCACTGGCGCAGGCGGTCCAGACCATCAGGCTGGTAGCGCCGGGGGCCATCCCGGTTAGCAAAAACGCTTGATTGCCGTTGACTCGCACGTCGGCGATTTTGGGGTCACCCAACGCCACCCGAGTGATTGCTACCGGCGATTGCACCTCCTGTTGCAGCCCTTCACTGACTTCCAGCACCGCAGGCAACGAACCCAGCGCGGCGCAATTGCCGGCGGCCGCGAACGTTACGCCAAGCGGCACGCCGCTCAGTAAAGAGACCCAGAGCAGGCCTTGAAACAGGGGCATGGAACGACTGCGCATTTAGATGCGTCCTTGCTCGATTCAGGGGGTTTGTTGGGTGATTTCGTTGCCGCGGATGACTTCCACGCTCGTCTTGCGCGGTGCGGTGCCGCCGTGGGTAGCGACAGGTTTGGGTGGGGGCGTCATGGCCAGTTGGCTGAACTGGATCAACTCACGGTTGGCACTGGCAAGGTTGGCCGATGAATCGCTTTCGCCGGCCCAGTAACGAGCCAGACGTTTTTCATCGGCGCTGCGTACGGCCAGGCGCAACACACCGGCCTGGGCTGCGAGCATCAACCGACTCAGTAGTTGTTCGGGGACGGCAAGCAAGACGCTGCGGGCGCTGGTGCGCAATTGTTCCTGCCGGAGTTTTTCTTCGATGTTGCGAGCGGGGCTTGCGGGTTGGCCGTCGTTGGTCAACCCCATCTGTTCGCCCACCCCGAGCACCCGCAAGGCCGGCACCACCAGTTGCGCCGACGGCTGAAGGTTGTTGTTGTCCATGCGCAGAAACAGCAGCACATCGACATAGTCTCCCGGTGTCAGTTGCCCACCGGCATTGATCACTTCATCCACTGCGACGGCGAGGGCGCGTTCATCGGGACGAATCATCCGCGCCAGTCTGCCGCCGGATTCGAAACTTTCATCGTTGAGCCAGGTGCCGGCACTGAGGGCGCGCCAGGGCGTTCGGCCAATCGCTTGATCGAGGCGGCTCAGGCTGCCGGCCGGGACGGTACGGAGTTTTTCCAGGGTCACGTCGGCGGCGCTGATCGGCACGAACGGTGGCACATCATGCAGCAGCACCACCACCGGTTGGCGGGAGGGGTCGTCCACGGGGGCAGGCGTCTGGGCGATGGGTGCAGGCGTGACGATCGCGGGTTGCACGGCAGGCTCGGAAACGGGTTGGCGGCTCAGCGTGAGGCCCCAGTAACCGGCAATAATGGCGCCCACCAGAAACAAACCGGCCAGGCCCAGAGTGATACGACTGTTCATGACGGCTCTCCCTTTCCTGCTGCTTGAGACCTCGTCGCATCCACCGAGACAACTTCGCAATCAGGCAGCTATGAACATGGAACTATTTCGCTATTTGAAGGTAGCTCAGCTAGAGCGAAACGCCATTACTGGTCTGAAAATAACTAACGAAAGTAAGTCGCCAGGGCGAAAACGTGACTTTTTTGGCGTCAACGAAGCGACTAATACTTTAGTGATAATTCGTTCTTACAGTTGTGGGTATGGGGAATGCCGACAATGCTGATGCTGGCAAAGGGGAACCATGTTGCGACAGTGCAACACCCGTCGCCTTTCAGGAGAACTGCCATGTCCTTTTCCAAGATTGCTCAGAAGATCAAATCCGAAATCGCTTTTTACAAAGGCCTGGCCAAAGATACCGAGGGTGCTTCGGGTATCGAGTACGCGATCGTCGCGGGTATGGCGGCGGTTGCACTGGTGGCGTTCATGACACCTATTTCTGATGCGATTACGGGGATTTTTGAAAGTATCACGGCGGTGCTGGCGCCTACTTGATGCCAGCAGCTTGTTAACTTGTCATGGCGGTTCTAATGTCAACGCTTAGTCCATTGCAGGTGTTGCCCATGAACGCTCCCTCACTTCCACGCCAACAGCTTCTTCTGGTCGATGATGAGGAGGATGCGTTACTGGAATTGGAGGAATTGCTGGAGGGCGAGGGTTTCAATTGCTTTACCGCCACCTCGGTCAAACTCGCGTTGCAACATCTGACGCGCCATCCTGATATTGCGTTGGTGATTACTGATTTGCGGATGCCGGAGGAGAGTGGCATGTCGTTGATCAAGCGGTTGCGCGAGCATACGTCCCGCCAGCATTTGCCGGTGATTGTGACGTCGGGGCATGCGGACATGGAGGATGTCAGTGACATGTTGCGGTTGCAGGTGCTCGACCTGTTTCGCAAGCCGATTTATCACGTGCGGTTGTTGGAAACTTTGAATAATTTGTTTCCGCAGCCTCGCATGGAAGTTAGTCAGTGATGACGGCGAATCCCTGCGCGAGCTGGCAGTGAATTGATCGTTCCCACGCTCTGCGTCGGAATGCAGCCAGGGACGCTCCGCGTCCCAAGAGCCGAACGCAGAGCGTGGGACCGTTCGGGTCAGGCAACCGGCCGCCAATGCCCCGCCATATGCTCCAAATCCCCTGCACCCACCAACCTTAAATCCCCACTGGACCCCGCCGCACTGGCCAGCAATGTCACCTCACTGGGCAATCGCACCGGTTTGCGGAATTGCACCGCAATCTCGACATTCGCCGCCGGCAGATGATCGGCAAGCGCCGCCAGGGTACGCGCCTTGTTCCACAACCCATGGGCGATGGCCGTCGGGAAACCGAAGAGTTTGGCGCTGACGGCACTCAGGTGAATCGGGTTGTAGTCGCCGGACACTTTGGCGTACTGCCGCCCAATGTCCGATGGCGCTTTCCAACGGGCCACTTCCGACATTTCCAGCGACGATGCCAATACTTCTTCGACAGGTTCGCCTTCGAGTTTGACCCCTCGGCACAACATCTGGCTTTCAGCTTCCCACAACGCCCCCAACTGATCGTCGAGCGTGGTCACAAGGTCGAACGTCGCGCCCTTTTCATGTGGCTGAAGGTTTTGCACTTGAACGCTGACCCGCACGCGATTCACGCCGCCCATTGGGCGAAAGATGCGAATGCGGTTGCGCAGGTGAATCAACCCCAGCAGCGGAAATGGAAACTCCTTGGCCGTCAGCAATTGCATCTGCAAGGCGAACGCGAGGATGTGTGGATAGGTTGGCGGCAACAAACCGTTTTCGGCAAAACCGCAGACCTTGCGATAGTCCGCCAGGCGCTTCGGATCGACATTGATCCAGCAGCGCAAACCCGAATCGGGCAGGGTGGTGCCGGTGATTTTGCGTCGCGTCGCGGCCCGCACGTACAGTCCCGACAGGCTTGGTTCGCGGTTGAGTATGTGCCAATCGATGATCATGCCTAAGCCCCCAAAACACTTTGTCCGCACACTCGCAGGGCTTGCCCGGTAAACGCGCCGGTGCCCGGTTGAGCCAGCCACGCCACCGCTTCGGCGACGTCTTGCGGCAGGCCACCCTGGCCCAGCGAACTCATGCGCCGCCCGGCCTCACGTACGCCGAACGGAAGATGCGCGGTCATCTGGGTTTCGATGAAACCGGGTGCTACCGCATTGATGCTGATGCCGCGCTCATTCAGCAGCGGCGCCCAGGCTTGGGCCAGACCGATCAGCCCGGCCTTGCTCGCTGCGTAATTGGTTTGCCCGCGATTGCCGGCGATGCCGCTGATGGACGCCAGCAGGATCACCCGGCCGTTGTCGTGCAGGGTGCCGCTGTCGAGCAGCGCCTTGGTCAGCACTTGCGGCGCATTGAGGTTGACCGCCAACACCGCGTCCCAGAATTCCGGGGTCATGTTGGCCAGGGTTTTATCCCGGGTGATGCCGGCGTTGTGGACCACGATGTCGATGCCGTCGGGCAGTTGCTCGACCAACTGCGCGGCGGCGTCTTCGGCGCAAATGTCCAGGGTGATGCTGCGCCCGCCGAGGCGTGCGGCGAGGGCTTCGAGATCAGTCTTGGCCGGTGCTACGTCGAGCAGGATCACGTCGGCCCCGTCACGGGCCAGGGTTTCGGCGATGGAGGCGCCGATGCCGCGTGCAGCACCCGTGACCAGTGCCCTGCGGCCGGCCAGTGGACGAGTCCAGTCCGTCACCTGCGTGTCGCAGGCGTTCAAGCGAATCACTTGCCCGGAAACGAACGCACTTTTTGGCGAGAGGAAAAACCTCAGCGGGCCTTCCAGTTGATCCTCTGCCCCTTCGCCGACATAAATCAGCTGCAAGGTGCCGCCGCTGCGCAGCTCTTTGGCCAGCGAACGGCTGAAACCTTCCAATGCTCGCTGGGCGCTGGCGGCGAACGGATCGCTCAAGGTCTCCGGCGCGCGCCCCAGAATCACCAGGTGCGCGCTGTGATCGAGGTTTTTGATCAGTGGCTGGAAGAACGCGCGCAGCTGTTTGAGTTGATCGGTCTGCACCAAGTCACTGGCGTCAAACACCACGGCTTTGAGTTTGGGGCCGTGGCCGGGAATCCATGCGGTGGCCAGCGAAGGCTCGGTGCCGTAGCTGTAAATCGCGTCGGTCAGGCGGTTGGCGAAGGCACTGACTTTTTCCGTCAACGGGCCACCGCCGATCAACAGCGCCCCTTCGACAGGCCGCAGCCGGCCTGCTTGCCAGCGCTCCAGCCGAACCGGCGACGGCAGACCCAGGGCCCCGACCAAACGATGGCCAATGGACGAATTAGCGAAGTCGATATAGCGGTCAGACATGGAACGCGCTCCAGCAGCTGGGGTTCAAAGTGTGGACCACGAATGGCGTTTAGTCGTTCGATCCACGAGATAAGGCCTACGCTTGATCATTGTAGGAGCTGCCGAAGGCTGCGATCTTTTGATCTTGATCCCAAAAAACAGAGTCAAAAGATCGCAGCCTTCGGCAGCTCCTACAGGGGGCGGTGTTCACAATTGGATATTTCATCAGGAGCTTTTCATGACTCAGTTGCGCCGCGTTGCGATTATTGGTGGTAACCGTATCCCCTTCGCCCGTTCCAACGGGCCGTACGACACCGCCAGTAACCAGGCGATGCTCACCGCCGCGCTCGAAGGCCTGATCGAACGCTACAACCTGCACGGTTTGCGCATGGGCGAAGTGGTGGCGGGGGCGGTGCTCAAGCACTCCCGGGATATGAGCCTGACCCGCGAATGTGTGCTCGGCTCGCGGCTGTCGCCAACCACCCCGGCCTACGACATTCAGCAGGCGTGCGGCACTGGTCTGGAAGCGACGTTGCTGGTGGCGAATAAAATCGCGCTGGGCCAGATCGAATGCGGCATCGCTGGCGGCGTCGACACCACCTCCGACGCGCCGATCGGCGTCAACGAAGGCCTGCGCAAAATCCTCCTGCAGGCCAACCACGCCAAAACCACGGCCGAGAAACTGAAAACGTTCCTGCAACTGCGCCCCCGTCACCTGATCCCGGATCTGCCACGTAACGGCGAGCCACGCACTGGCCTGTCGATGGGCGAGCACTGCGAGATGATGGCCCAGACCTGGAACATTCCGCGTGACGAACAGGACCAACTGGCGTTGGAAAGTCACCAGAAAATGGCCGCGTCCTACACCGGAGGCTGGCACAACGATTTGATGACGCCGTTCCTCGGCCTGACCCGCGACAACAACCTGCGCCCGGACCTGACCCTGGAAAAACTCGCCTCACTCAAACCGGTGTTCGAGAAAAGCGCCAAGGGCACCCTGACGGCGGGCAACTCGACGCCGCTCACCGATGGCGCGTCGCTGGTGCTGCTGGGCAGTGAAGAATGGGCCAAGGAGCGCGGCCTGCCGATCCTTGCCTATTGGCGTGACGGCGAGACGGCAGCGGTGGACTTCGTCAACGGTGCGGAAGGGCTGTTGATGGCGCCGGTGTATGCGGTGCCGCGTTTGCTGGCGCGCAACGGCCTGACCTTGCAGGACTTCGATTACTACGAAATCCACGAAGCCTTCGCCGCGCAGGTGCTCTGCACGCTGAAGGCGTGGGAGGATCCGCAATATTGCAAAACCCGCCTCGGTCTCGATGCGCCACTGGGCTCGATCGACCGCAGCCGCCTCAACGTCAAAGGCAGTTCACTGGCGGCGGGGCACCCGTTTGCCGCGACCGGCGCACGCATCGTCGCGAGCCTGGCGAAGTTGCTGGATGCGGCGGGGCAGGGGCGAGGGTTGATCTCGATCTGCGCCGCCGGTGGCCAGGGGGTTACGGCGATTATTGAGCGCTGAGGATCGCGGCGCTTTGCTGTGCGGCCAGTTGCCGGTTGCGGTTGGCATAACTCTCGGCCATTACCGAGCAGACGATCAACTGCAACGGGTGGTAGATCATGATCGGCAGCAGGATCAGCCCGAGCCCTGGGTTGGCGCCAAAGATCAGCGCCGCCATTGGCGCACCGGCGGCCAGGGATTTCTTGCTGGCGCAAAATACCGCGGCGATTTCATCGGCCGGGCTGAATTTCAATACGCGAGCGGTGCGGGTGGTCATCCACAGGATGATCGCCAGCAGGATCGCACTGCCGATCAGTGCCGTTAGGATCACGCTGTTGCCCTGCTTTTGCCACATCCCCGAGACCATCGAATTGCAGAACGCCGCGTAGACCAGCAACAGAATCACCAGCTTGTCGACGATGTTGGTGTAGCGCTTGTGGCGGGCGAAGAACTTGCCCAGGAACGGCCGCAGCAATTGGCCGAGCACCAGTGGCAACAGCAACATGGCGCAGAGGTCGAGCAGGGTTGAGCCCAGATCGATACCGCCCGCGCCGCTGCCAACCACGAAACTCACCAGCAACGGTGTCAGGAAAATCCCCAGCACGCTGGACAAGCTCGCGTTGAGAATCGCCGCCGGTACGTTGCCGCCTGCGCTGCCGGTCAGGGCCACGGACGAGGAGATGGTCGAGGGCAGGGCGCAGAGGTACAGGAAACCCAGCATCAGCAGTGACGGAATGTGCGAACCCAGCAGCTTGTCACTGAGCAGCCAGATCAGCGGAAACACCGCGAAGGTGAAACCCTGGACCATCACGTGCAGCTTCCAGTTTTTCAGACCGTGAGTGATCTGCTCGCTGGACAGGTTGACCCCGTGCAGGAAGAACACCAGGAACACGCCGATGTTGATCACGTATTCAGCATGCATTCCGCCGCCGGTGGCACCAAAGGTCGGGAAGAAATACGCCAGCAGCGTGGCGATCAACATGCCACACAAGAACCAGTCGGTGACCACGCGTTTGAGGTGTTTGAAGGCATGCATAACAGGCACCGAATACATTTGTAAGAATTGGTGACTTAGCCTAACGTCGGCGTCATCAGCCGTCTTGCGACATAAGGCCAATCAATGCCGACTAACGGACAACTTTCCCTCGAGCGGACGATTCCGACGCTGAGGGCGTTGCCGCGTCCGCTGTATGCCCGTGCGGAAAGTCTCAACGCCGGTTCATGGACGCCGCCGCATCGACACGATTGGGTGCAGTTTTCCTACGCGATCAGCGGCGTTCTCGGCGTGCACACCGCCGAAGGCAGTTTTTTTGCGCCGCCGCAGTGGGGCATCTGGATTCCGGCGGATCTTGAACACCAGGTGGTGACTTCAATGCGCGCCGAGATGCGCAGCCTCTATGTGCGCCGCGAGGATTGTGAATGGGCGGACGGGCGTTGCCGGGTGCTGGAAGTGACGCCGTTGGCCCGGGAGTTGATCAAGAGTTTTTGTTTGCTGCCGGTTGAATATCCACAGGGCGACAGCCAGGCATCGCGGCTGGTGAGTGTACTGCTGGATCAGTTGGCGCATCTGCCGGAAGTTGGCTTCTCGCTACCGTTACCGCGCCATGAACGGTTGCTCGGGTTGTGCAACGAGCTGATCGAAAGCCCTGAGCGGAATGTGACGTTGCAGGAGTGGGCGGAGCGGTTGGGGACGTCGGAGAAGACCTTGATGCGGCTCTTTCAGCGTGAAACCGGGTTGAGCTTTCGAGGGTGGCGACAACGGATGCGGTTGCTGTCGTCGTTGAGTTTGCTGGAGGAGGGGGACAGCGTGACCAACGCCGCGCTGTCTTGTGGGTATGACTCGACTTCGGCGTTTATTGCGGCGTTCAAAAGCCTTTTCGGGTTTACCCCGGGAGAATTGTTCAAGCAGTGACGACGCTAAAAGATCGCAGCCTGCGGCAGCTCCTACAGGATGTACGCCGATCCCCTGTAGGAGCTGCCGAAGGCTGCGATCTTTTGATCTTTAGGTTCTAAAGCGCCGAACCAACCCATCCAGCTCATTCGACAACCCCGCCAGACTCTGCGAATCCAGCCGCGCCGAGTTCGCCAGTTCCGCCACCAACTGCGCATCACCATGAATCTGGTTGATGTGCCGATTGATGTCTTCAGCCACCTGATGCTGTTCTTCCGCCGCGGTAGCGATCTGGGTGTTCATGTCGCGAATCACGTCCACCGATTCCCGAATCAGCCCGAAGCTGCTGCGTGCTTCACCGATCCGCGTCACCGATTGCTGGGACACTTCAAGGCTCGCATGCATTTGCTGTGTCACCTGACTGGTACGTTTGGCGAGGTTGCCCAGCAAACCGTCGATTTCCGCCGTGGAATCCGCCGTGCGTTTGGCCAGCGCCCGAACTTCATCGGCCACCACCGCAAACCCTCGACCCTGTTCACCGGCCCGCGCCGCTTCAATGGCCGCGTTCAGCGCCAGCAGGTTGGTCTGTTCGGCAATCGAGCGAATGGTCCCGAGGATTGACTGAATGTCGTTGCTATCGCGCTCAAGCTGTTGCATCGACTGGGCCGACTGTTCGATTTCCTGGCTCAAGCGATCAACGCTGGTCACGGCCGCATCAATCTGTTGCTGACCTTCACGCGCCTGACGCTGGCCGCTGTCGGCCGATTCCGCCGCCTGGCTGCAAGAGCGCGCGACTTCGTTGGCGGTGGCGACCATTTCGTGGAACGCCGTGGAGACCATGTCCACCGCCTCACGCTGACGCCCGGCGGCTTCGGCCATGTCGCTGGAGACCTGGGTCGAACTCTTGGAGGTGGCGAGGATCTTGGTCGCGGCGCCGCCAATGCTCTGAATCAGGTTGCGAATTGCCGCCAAAAACTGGTTGAACCAGTTGGCCAGTTGCGCGGTTTCGTCGCTGCCACGGATTTGCAGGTTCTTGGTCAGGTCGCCTTCACCTTGGGCGATGCCTTCCAGACCGCTGGCCACGCTGCGGATCGGCCGCACGATGACGCTGGCGAAACTGGCGCCGACGATGGCGAAGAACACGGCCAGCACGGCGGCGATGATCGCGATCAGCCAGGTCAGCTGAGTGGCCGAACTCATCACGTCGGTCTGCTTGATCAGGCCGATAAAGGTCCAGCCCAGTTGCTCCGACGGCCAGACGTTGGCCATGTAGCGCTCGCCGTTCAGCTCGACTTCCACCAGACCTTTGCCGGCCTTGGCCAGTTGCGCGTAGCCATCGCCGAGGCTGCTCAGCGCTTTAAAGTTGTGTTCCGGTTGTTTCGGATCGACCAGCACGGTGCCGGAGTTTTCCAGCAGCATCAGGTAGCCGGTTTCACCGAGCTTGATCTGTTTGACGATTTCGGTGAGCTGCTTGAGCGTCACGTCGATGCTGACCACGCCGCCATGGGTGCCCAATTTGTTGTCGATGGTGCGCACGGTACTGACGTACGTTGCGTCGTCCTGGGCCCAGTAATAGGCCTCAGTGCGGAACGGTTTGCCCGGTTTGGCCTGGGCAGCCTTGTACCAGGGGCGCTGGCGCGGGTCGTAATTGCTCAGCTTCGCATCGTCCGGCCAGGATACATAACCGCCCGCCGCGGTGCCGAGGATGGCATAGGCGTAGGACGGGTGACTGTTACCCAGGTCCTGAAGGAGGCCGAAGACCTTCTTGTCCATCTCGCCTTGAGGAATGCTCTCGGCGTTGGCGCTCATATAAGTCTTGAGGCTGTCGTCGGAATTCTTGATCAACGGTTGGGTCGCCAGGTAATCCACGTTCTGGCTGATGCCGTCAAAGAACAGTTGCATGGCGTTGCTGACCTGACGAATTTCGCGGCCACTGCCGTCGACGAAACTGTCCTTGGCATCACTGCGCAAGTTCAGCACAACCAGGGTAGCGACCAGCACCACCGGCAAGCAGGCGATGATTGCAAACGCCCAGGTCAACTTCTGTTTGATGTTCATCCGCGCTCCAGATTTTTCTTGTAGGCCCACGCAGTGCAGATGACTCGCGGATTATTGGCAGAACGATTGTCGGACAAATCAATTTGTCTCTGATGACTTCGGCTGGCCGAGGCGGAAATTGAGGCCTGTTGAGAAAAATCCTACGAAGGGTATGAATCGAGATGTCAGCTTCTGTCGCAAATACCCGCTTAGCCCTTCAGCAACAAGTGACGCAGGGTCAGCTATGATCTGTTGCGGCCGATCACGACCGGCGGTTGTTGACCGATTAATCCGGCACATTGTGTGCTTGTTGACGGTCACAGGAACGTTCATAGGTCGGCAACCCCTCCCCCGAATGAGTGGATTGCCGTATAACGAATGACTTTCGCGTGTTTGGTAATAAAGGACCCCCAATAAAAGCTGATGAAGACTCCAAAACGCATTGAACCCCTGATCGAGGACGGTCTGGTCGACGAGGTGCTGCGCCCACTCATGAGTGGTAAAGAAGCAGCTGTTTATGTGGTGCGCTGCGGCAACGAGTTACGTTGCGCGAAGGTCTACAAGGAGGCGAATAAACGCAGTTTCCGTCAGGCGGCCGAGTATCAGGAAGGCCGCAAGGTGCGCAACAGCCGTCAGGCTCGAGCGATGGCCAAGGGCTCCAAGTTCGGCAAGAAAGAAACCGAAGACGCCTGGCAGAATGCCGAAGTGGCGGCGTTGTTCCGTCTGGCCGGTGCTGGCGTGCGGGTTCCTCAGCCTTACGACTTCCTTGAAGGCGTGCTGCTGATGGAACTGGTGGCTGACGAGTACGGTGATGCCGCGCCGCGTCTGAACGACGTGGTGCTGGAACCGGATCAGGCGCGCGAGTATCACGCGTTCCTGATTTCGCAAATCGTGCTGATGTTGTGTACCGGTCTGGTGCACGGTGACCTGTCGGAGTTCAACGTACTGCTGACCCCGACCGGCCCAGTGATCATCGACCTGCCGCAAGCGGTCGACGCGGCGGGCAACAACCACGCGTTCAGCATGCTGGAACGGGATGTTGGCAACATGGCGTCCTACTTCGGGCGGTTTGCGCCGGAGTTGAAAAAGACCAAGTACGCCAAGGAGATGTGGGCCCTGTTCGAAGCCGGCACCTTGCACCCGGCCAGCATCTTGACCGGCGAGTTCGATGAGCCGGAAGAGTTGGCCGATGTTGGCGGGATCATGCGCGAGATCGAGGCGGCACGCCTTGATGAAGAGCGCAAGCAAGCGGTGCGCGCGGCAGATGATGCGCCACCGGGCAAAACCGAAGAGCCGCCTCCGCCCTGGATGCAGTGATCGGTTAACGAAAAACCCGGCTTCGGCCGGGTTTTTTGTAGATGCTTGTCACCGCATCTCCAAACACTGGAGATCAAATGTGGGAGCGAGCTTGCTCGCTCCCACATAGATATCCGTAGTTCGATAAATCGCGACACCCACACTCAAGGACTGAATGTGAACACCTCCACCCGCAACGCCCAACTGATCATCACCGCCCGTCTGGTCTCGGACTTTGGCGCCTTCCTCAACATGGTCGCCCTGGCCACCTACGTCTACCTGCTCAGCAACAGCGCCATGAGCGTTGGGGTCTTTCTCGCCAGCCGTGTGGCGGGCGGGATATTCGCCAGCCTCATCGGCACGACGTTTTATCGCCGTTGGGCCGGACGCCTGCCGCTGATTGCCTTCGACCTGTTGCGCGCCGGGCTGCTGGGCCTGCTGCTTGTGCTACCTGTCGCCCAGCAGATGCTGCTGTTACCGGTGATCGCTTTCGGTCTGGGATTCGGCAACTCAATGTTCGCCATTGGCCTCAACAGTCAGTTGCCGCACTTGATCGAGGCTGAGCATTTGCTCAAGACCAACGCCTGGATCACCTCGGCGTCGTCGGCAGCCATGGTCGGCGGAAGTCTGGTGTCGGGGCTGTTAGTGGCGGCATTCGGCTTTGAAACAGTGTTTGCATTGAACGTGGTCACTTATTTGTTGGCCGCACTGTTCATCTTGCCGCTGCGTTTTTCACAACCTGCGCCCAGTGCCGAACCCATCCACGAACGTGGTGAATGGTCGGCCCTGCTCCAGGGCCTGCGCAGTACACCGGTGGTGGCGGCGATGCTCGCCGTGGCGATGGCTGACACCCTTGGCAGTGCCGCGCACAACGTGGGTTTTCCGATCATTTCAAAACTGCTGACGCCCGAGTCGGCCAGCACCACGCTGGGTTCGATGCTGGCGGTCTGGGCCAGCGGAAAACTCATCGGCGCGCGCATCGCCAGCCGGCTGAAAGGATCGGACAACGTGAACCTGGAGCGGCGATTTTTCTTTGGTGTGTTGCTGATGTCCTGCGGTTTCATCCTGATGTTTCAGCAGCAGACCCTTTACGGGCTGCTGTTGTTTTCGCTGCCGGCGGGATTGGGCGACGGTTTCTCGGAAGTCGGCCTGATGTCGCGCCTACAGCGTGAGCCGGACAGCCTGCGCCTGCCGATTTTCAGCTTCCTGACGCTATTGCAAATGACCGGGTTCGGCGTTGGCATGCTGATCGCCGCGCCGTTCTATTCGTGGTGGACGCCGGGTGCCGTGGTGCTGTTGTTTCACGGGATTCCCCTCACCACCTTGTTGGTGGTGAAGGGGCTGGCAATCAGGGGCGAGCGGGTTGTGCGCAGCAGCCCGACTCCAGGTTCTTGAGGATCGGGCAGTCGGGACGGTGATCACCGTGGCAGTGTTCGACCAGGTCCTGCAGGGTGTCGCGCAGTTGGCCGAGTTCGCGGATTTTCTGGTTCAGCTCGTCGATGTGCTGACGGGCCAGGGCCTTCACGTCGGCGCTGGCTCTTTGGCGGTCCTGCCAAAGGGTCAGCAGTTTGCCGACCTCTTCCAGTGAGAACCCCAAGTCCCGGGAACGCTTGATGAACGCTAGGGTATGCAGGTCGTCGTCGCCGTAAACCCGATAGCCGCTGTCGGTACGATGGGCGGCCTTGAGCAAGCCGATGGATTCGTAATAACGAATCATCTTTGCGCTCAGGCCGCTTTGGCGGGCCGCTTGGCCGATGTTCATCGGTTGTCCTCCAGATCCTTGGGTTTCCAGGTTTTCAACAGTAGCGCATTGCTTACCACGCTGACGCTCGACAACGCCATGGCCGCACCGGCCAGCACCGGGTTGAGGACACCGAACGCTGCCAGCGGAATACCGATCAGGTTGTAGACGAAGGCCCAGAACAGGTTCTGACGAATCTTCGCATAAGTCTTGCGGCTGATCTCCAGCGCCGCCGGTACCAGCCGCGGGTCGCCGCGCATCAGGGTGATCCCGGCCGCGTGCATCGCAACGTCGGTGCCACCGCCCATGGCGATACCGATGTCTGCGGCGGCCAAGGCGGGTGCGTCGTTGATGCCGTCGCCGACCATCGCTACCACGCCGGTTTTTTTCAGTTCCGCGACGGTGGCGGCTTTGTCCGCCGGCAGCACTTCGGCGTGGACATCCTTGATGCCCAGCGCTTCGGCAACCACTTTGGCACTGCCGCGATTGTCGCCGGTCAGCAGATGGCTGCTGATGTTGCGTGCGTTGAGTTGTTGCACGGCTTGCAGCGCGCCGGGTTTGAGGGTGTCGCCGAAAGCGAAGAGGCCCAATACTCGCGGCTCGGAGCTTTGCTCGATCAGCCAGGACAGGGTCCGGCCTTCGGTTTCCCACGCGGTGGCGGAGTCCGCCCATTCACCGGCGCTCAAGCCGCTTTCTTCCAACAGACGCCGATTGCCCAACGCCAATCGACGACCGTCGAGAGTGCCCGCGATGCCACGGCCGGTCAGGGATTGGCTGTCGGTGACATCGGCCACCGTCAAACCGCGTTCGGCGCAAGCGTCCAGAACCGCCTTGGCCAGTGGGTGTTCGCTGCCGCGTTGCAGGGCGCCGGCCATTTGCAGCAGGGCCGCCTCGTCATTGTGGATTGCGCTCAAATGAGCGATGCGCGGAGTACCCGAAGTCAGCGTGCCAGTCTTGTCGAAGACCACCGCACTGACTTCATGGGCACGCTCCAACGCTTCGGCGTCCTTGATCAGAATCCCGTGGCGCGCCGCCACGCCGGTGCCGGCCATGATCGCTGTCGGCGTGGCCAACCCCAGGGCGCACGGGCAAGCGATCACCAATACCGCCACGGCATTGATCAGCGCCGTTTCCATCGGCGCGCCGTACAACCACCAACCGATCAAGGTTGCCAGCGCAATCAGCAGGACCGTTGGCACGAACACCTGACTGACTTTATCCACCAGTTTCTGGATCGGCGCTTTCGCGGCTTGAGCGTCTTCGACCAGGCGGATGATGCGGGCGAGCACGGTTTCCGCGCCCAAGGCCAGGGTGCGAACGAGCAACCGGCCTTCGCCATTGATCGCGCCGCCGGTGACCTTGTCGCCGGGTTGTTTGGGCACCGGCAGGCTTTCGCCGCTGATCAGCGCTTCGTCGGCGTGGCTCTGGCCTTCGACCACTTCACCGTCCACCGGGAAGCGTTCGCCGGGTTTGACCATGACGAGATCATTCAGACGCAATGCGCTGATGGCGACATCTTGCTCGCGGCCGTCGATCACCTGAATCGCCCGCTCCGGGCGCAAGGCTTCGAGGGCGCGAATGGCACTGGCGGTCTGGCGTTTGGCGCGGCTTTCCAGGTATTTGCCCAGCAGCACCAAGGCAATCACCACCGCCGAGGCTTCGAAATACAGGTGCGGCATGCGCCCGGAGGCGGTGGCCCATTCATAGAGACTCAAGCCATAACCGGCGCTGGTGCCCAACGCGACCAGCAAATCCATGTTGCCGGCACCAGCGCGCACGGCTTTCCAGGCAGCGACGTAAAAGCGCGCACCGAAGATGAATTGCACCGGCGTGGCCAACGCGAATTGCACCCAGGCCGGGAGCATCCAGTGCACACCGAACGGTTGCAGCAGCATTGGCAGCACCAGCGGCGAGGCGAGGACGATCGCCATGATCAAGGCCCAACGCTCGCGGTGCAGGCGTTGTTGTTGATTATCGGTTTGCGGGTGTTCGACTTCCCAGACGCTGGCGTTATAGCCCGCCTTGGTCACTGCGTCGATCAGGGTTTGCGCATCGATCTGACCGAGCAGTTCAAGGTGGGCGCGTTCATTGGCCAGGTTGACGCTGACACTTTTGACCCCCGGCACCTTGGCCAGCGCTCGTTCGACCCGGCCGACGCAAGAGGCGCAGGTCATGCCGTCGATGCTCAATTCCAGACTCTGCTGCGGCACGCTGTAACCAGCCTGCTGCACCGCGTCCATCAAGGCCGGCAGGCTGTCGCTGGGCGCTTGAACCCGGGCCTGTTCGGTGGCCAGGTTGACGCTGACGGCAGAGGCGCCGATGACTTTGCTCAAGGCACGCTCGACACGTCCGGCGCAACTGGCGCAAGTCATGCCGGCAATCGGCAGATCGAAAGTGGTGGATTCGGACATCGGTCACGCTCCCTGTAGAAGATGCCTACAGGATCAACCTTGCCATGCGGGCAAGGTCAAGCGCCATGTCTCAGATCTTTTTTACAGACGACTCAATAGTCGAGGGCAGTGGGTTTCAGGTACATCCCTTCCTGCGTCATCGCAATCCGGAACTTCAACACGTCACCGGCCTTGAGCGTGATGTTCTGCGAACCCGGTGCGAGCATGCCCGGGTTGCAACCCGGCGCCTGGCCCGGCAGCAGCTTCAGGCGCAGGGACACATTGCCCGGCGGCAGATTGAACGAGGTGCTTTGTTCCTGGAACAACCGCGCCGACAGCTGATCGTGAATGTACACGCCGATCTCGCAGGAGGTCGCAACTTCCAGGCGCTCGCGGGAAATGATCAGCACGCCGTAGTCCAACCCGGCGGCTTGAACTGAAGGTGTCGCGGCAAATAGGCTGAGAAAGCCAAACAGGCTGAGAGCTGACCAGCGCATGGCTGAATCTCCTGATGTCGAGTCATTGATGGACGCAGCTTGGCCGAGCGCGGCGCTGATTGCCAGCCCGGCAGCTCATTTCAGAACTTGACCTTGCCATGATGGCAAGCTCGAGACTGCACGCAACCTCACTCAAGGAGTCATCCCATGCAAGTGTTCAACGTTCAAGGCATGTCCTGTGGTCACTGCGTCAAAGCCATCACCCATGCGCTGCAAGCCAAGGATCCTGCGGCCAGCGTGCGTATCGATCTGGCTGCGAAAGAAGTCGGCGTCGAGAGCGCTTTGTCGGCGGATCAGGTGATCGCGGTGATCACCGAAGAAGGTTACGAGGCGAAAGTCGCCTGAAGCTTTTTGATAGTTAGCGACCTAACGGAATGTTCAAGGCGTCCATGCGCGGCTAGACTGTGGGGCTGCCGACCCCTGTCCAACTGGATGCCTGATGAATTTCCGTAGCATTTTGATTCTTGGCGCCTTGAGCGCCTTCGGTCCGCTGGCGATCGATTTCTATCTGCCGGCTTTCCCGGCGATGGCGCTCGCCTTCGGCACCGATGAAAAACACGTTCAGCTGACCCTGGCGGCGTATTTCCTTGGCTTGTCCATCGGTCAACTGGCTTATGGCCCGGTGGCGGATCGTTTTGGTCGACGCATTCCCTTGCTGACCGGCGTCGGCTTATTCACCGCGGCCTCTCTGGCCTGTGCCTATGCGCCGAACCTCGAATGGCTGATCGGCGCACGTTTCGTTCAGGCGTTGGGCGGGTGCGCGGGGATGGTGATCGCGCGGGCGATTGTCAGCGATAAATGCGATGCAGTGGGTTCGGCGAAGGTCTTTTCGCAGCTGATGCTGGTGATGGGCCTGGCGCCGATTCTTGCGCCGATGCTGGGTGGGCTGTTGGTCAACACCACCGGCTGGCAGTCGATCTTTCTCGTGTTGACCGGTTTCAGTGCGCTGGCAGGGTTTGCCGTGGCGCTCGGGCTGCCGGAAAGTCTGCCGGCCCATGTGCCGCGTCAACCGTTGTCCGGCGCGTTGAATCAGTACGGTCGACTGTTGTCGGATCCGGTGTTCCTCGGCCACGCCTTGACCGGTGGCATCGCCATCGCCGGGATGTTTGCCTACATCGCCGGTTCACCGTTCGTCTTCATCAAACTTTATGGCGTGCCGCCCGAGCATTTCGGCTGGCTGTTCGGCACCAACGCGGCGGGTTTCATCCTGGTGGCGCAGCTCAATGCACGATTGCTGGCCAAGCGCGGCCCGGCGTTTCTGCTGGCGCGCACCGTATGGATCTACGTCGGCGCCGGTCTGGCGCTGCTGGCCGTCAGTTCGTTGCACACCGCGCAGCTATGGCCGTTGCTGATTCCGCTGTTTGTCTGCATCGCCAGCCTGGGTTGCATCCTCCCCAACGCCTCGGCCTGCGCGATGAACGGGCAGGGCGCGCGGGCGGGTAGTGCGTCGGCGATGCTCGGTTGCCTGCAATTCAGCGTCGCCGCCGGGGCAGCAGCATTGGTGGGTGTTTTACACGATGGCAGCGCCATGCCGATGGCCATGGTCATCAGCCTGTGCGGAATACTGGTGGTGAGCGTGGCGATGTTCACCCGGCGCTTGCAAAATGCCCGGGCGCTGGCGCAAGCCCAGGTCTGAGGTTGACTCAGCCAGCCGCGCGTTGCTGCTGGTCGGGAAATTGATGAGGGGCGTGCAGGCGCGCTTCAAGGGTTCGGGTGAAGGCGCGGGCTTCGGCTTCGCTACGGAACGTCACAGCATGTTGGTCCAGGCGGACCTGCCACTGGGATTTAGCCACTTCTTTTATCAGGATCTTCATTGCTGACCTCCTTATGTAAAAGATTGCATCGCAGAGGTTTCGATTGTAGACCCGAATACGATCGCAATTATGACAACGGTCAACTCTCTGACTGGCGGTGTCGTCCTTTACCGGACGACACGTCTGTCAATGTGTTTCAGAATCCTTCAAGCACAATCTTGCCCCTGGATTTGCCGCTCTCCAGAAGTTCGTGGGCGCGACGCAGGTTGGCCGCGTTGATGGTGCCGAAGTGTTCACCCACCGTAGTTTTCAGCGTCCCGGCGTCGATCAGTTCAGCCACGCGGTTAAGCAATTTGTGCTGCTCGATCATGTCTGCGGTTTCGAACAGCGAGCGGGTGTACATGAACTCCCAGTGCAGCGACAGGCTCTTGCGCTTGAGCTTGGTCACGTCCAGCGCCTTTGGATCATCGATCAGGGCCAGTTTGCCTTGCGGCGCCAAAGCCTCGACTAACTGATCCAGGTGGTGATCGGTCTGGGTCAGGCTGGCGACGTGAGTCACCTGATCGACACCCGCGCGTTTGAGTTCTTCGCTCAACGGCTGGCTGTGATCGATCACCAGGTCGGCACCCAGCTCACGAACCCAGCTCTGGGTTTGCGGGCGGGAAGCCGTGCCGATCACTTTCAGCCCGGTGAGCTGACTGGCCAGTTGCGTAAGAATCGACCCCACACCGCCAGCAGCACCGACGATCAACAGGCTCTGGCCTTCATCGGTTCTGCCTTCACGCACTTGCAGGCGCTCGAAGAGTAATTCCCATGCGGTGATAGCGGTCAGCGGCAGCGCGGCGGCGTCGGCGAAACCGAGGGTCTTCGGCATATGGCCGACGATCCGCTCGTCTACCACGTGCAGTTCGCTGTTGCCGCCCGCGCGGGCGATGGAGCCGGCGTAGAACACGTTGTCGCCGGCCTTGAACAGCGTGACTTCACTGCCGACGGCCTTGACCACGCCGGCCACGTCCCAGCCCAGCACTTTCGGCGTGCCCGCTTCAGGCTGGACGTTCTGGCGGACTTTGGTGTCCACCGGGTTGACCGAGATGGCTTTGACTTCCACCAACAGGTCACGCGGGCCGGCAACCGGGTCTGGCAGTTCGATGTCTTGCAGAGCGTTTAAGTCGATGATTGGCAAGGAGGCGTAGTAGGCAATGGCTTTCATTGGAGCTCCTGAAAAGTAATAAGGAAGGAGGTCATCAGACGATGGAGCGCAGGCGCTTGAGGTCGAAGTGTTCGAGAAAGTCGCCAGCCTTGGCTCGGAAGTTCTGGACATGCGCGCTGGCGTCATGGGCTTGCAGGGCTTCGTCACTGCTCCATTTTTCGATCATGTAGAAAGCGTGAGGATTGGCGAGGTCCTGGTGCAAGTCGTATTGACCGCAACCGGCCTCGGCGCGGGTCGGTTCCAGCAGCGCACGCAGGTGCTGTTCGAGGGCGTCCTGCTGGCCGGCTTTGGCGATGAGGGTGGCGATGGCGGTAAAAGGCTGGGACATGTTCGGCTCCGGGAACGGGATGAATTCGATGGGACGGATGATTGGCTATTTCTCTGCAAGATAAAACCCGCTAAAAGAGCAGTCTCTTTCAATATTTTTTTGATAATCGAGGCTGAACAATGCTGCGTTTCGATGACTTGCAGTTGTTTGTCCGGGCGGCGGACCTGGGCAGTCTGTCAGCGGCGGCGCGGGGGATGGACATGTCGGCCGCGGTGGCCAGTGCGGCGTTGAAGCGCATCGAGCAGCAGCTTGGCGCCCGGTTGCTCGCCCGCTCTACCCGCAGCCTGCGGTTGACCGCTGAAGGCGAGGGGTTTCTCGAATACGCTCGGGCTGCCTTGAGCAATCTCGATGAGGGACGGCGTTTATTGGCCAGCGGTCAGGATCAGGTCAGCGGGATTTTGCAGCTCTCGGCGCCTTCGGACTTTGGCCGCAATCTGCTGCTGCCCTGGCTGGACGAGTTTCAGCATGAGCATCCGAAACTCACGGTGCGTTTGCTGCTGGGCGACCGCATCGCCGACCTGTTCCGCCAACCGGTGGACATCGCCCTGCGTTACGGCGAGCCGGAAGACTCAAGCCTGGTGGCGCTGCCCATTGCTCCGCAGAACCGCCGCGTGCTCTGTGCCGCCCCGAGTTACCTGGCCCAGCATGGCGAGCCTCGGCAACTGGAGCAACTGGCTCCGCACAACTGCCTGCTGTTCATGCTCGGTAGCCGGGTCCACGATCATTGGAGTTTCCACGACGGTAAACGCGAGGTCAGCCTGACCGTCAGCGGCGATCGTTTCAGCGATGATGCCGATGTCGTGCGACTGTGGGCCGTGGCAGGTGCCGGGATCGCCTACAAGTCCTGGCTCGATGTCGCGACCGATGTGCTGGCCGGTCGATTGAAAGTGCTCATGCCGGAACTGCTCTGTGAGCGCGCACCGCTGAATTTGCTGTGCGCCCATCGCGCACAATTGAGTAAGCCGGTGAACCTTTTGCGGGAAATGCTCGCCAGCCGATGCGCCCGGTTGAGTAGCCAATTTCCGACGTTATCGGGCCCCGATCATTAGTCGCAGGCAAATAGCGAAATTTCACTCAGGAACTATCACCACCAATGGTTTCCCAAGGGCAGGAACCGGCGGTTAACCCGCATATACTAGCGCTCGCCTCATGTACGCACCGTCGATCTCGCAATGGCGAGTCCACGTCCGAGTCAGCCAGGCCCCATGGTCAATCGCCGCGGCTTTGCGAAACCTGCGAAGCAATAGTCCGTGCGATTGGCTGGCTTTGCCCGGTTTATGGCGGTTTCCACGCCTTGGCCGACGACACATTACTGGTCAAGATGTCTCTGAGCAGTAGACGAAACGATTCAACAGGGAGTGAATACATGGAACATGCACCTTGCATCAGCCAGATCGCCACGTTGCTGGCTGACCCAAAGCGCAGCGCAATGATGTGGGCCTTGATGGACGGCTCGGCGCGACAAACCGAAGAGCTGGCCTTGTTGGCCGGCCTGTCACCGTCTTCGGCCAGTGCACATCTGGGGCGTTTGTCCGCCGGAGGTCTGTTGAAAGTCGAAATCCGCGGCCGCAAGCGGTTCTTTCGTCTTGCCGCACCCGAAGTGGGGGCCGCGATAGAGGCACTGGCCAGCGCCACCCTGGCCAGCACGCCTCGGGAAATCCCGGACGTTTTCAAGCGCACGACACCCATCGCCAAACCTCAGGCGGCACCTTCGTCACTCTTGCGCGCCAGGCTTTGCGACGACCATTTGGGCGGCACCCTTGCCGCCGATCTTTACCAGCGTCTGCTGGATGCAGGCTGGATCGAACAGTTCGATCAGCGGGTAATGATCACTCACAAGGGCGCCACGCAATTGGCGACACGGGGTGTGTTCATCCAGGCGCTGGCTCATCGCAACAGCCGAGTCGCTTGCGCTTGTCCGGACTGGAGCGAAAGACGCCCACACATGGGCGGATCACTGGGGGCGGCGTTGCTGCAATTGTTCATGCAGTCAGGTTGGCTGAGCCTGCCCAACGATTCGCGAGCCTTGCAGATCACCGCCGCGGGGCAACGTGAAATCCATCGGTTCGCCAAGGAAACCGAGCTGGAAATGGCGTTCTAGACGCATCGAGATCGACGTCCGAAGCTTCGGGCGTCGTTCAGAGCTGCGAACAGGTCGCATCCAGCAGTAACCCCCAGCGGCTATCGCGCACACTCGTCCGGGGACTTTCGGATTGGGGGAATGTGGCATGGAAAGACGAGGCTTCAGCGCGGCAGAACGACTGGAACGGCTGCCCATCAGCGGTTATCACCGGATCATTTTCATCATCATTGCCCTGGCGTTTTTCTTCGACTCCATGGACCTGGCGATGATGACCTTCCTGCTCGGCTCAATCAAAACCGAGTTTGGCCTGAGCACGGCGCAGGCCGGGTTGCTGGCCAGTTCGAGCTTTTTCGGCATGGTTGTGGGGGCGTCACTGTCCGGCATGTTGGCCGACCGCTTCGGGCGCAAACCGGTGTTTCAGTGGAGCATCGTGTTGTGGGGGATCGCCAGCTACCTGTGCTCCACGGCGCAGAACATCGAAACGCTGACGTTGTTTCGAATCCTGTTGGGGATCGGCATGGGCATGGAGTTTCCCATCGCTCAATCGATGCTCTCGGAGCTGATTCCTGCCAAACGGCGCGGGCGTTACATTGCGCTGATGGATGGTTTCTGGCCGCTGGGGTTCGTCGCCGCTGGCGTGCTGTCGTACTTCCTGCTGCCGGTGATTGGCTGGCGGGACATCTTCCTGGTGTTGGCGGTGCCGGCGGTGTTTGTCCTGGCGATTCGCTTTTTCATTCCCGAATCACCGCGCTGGCTGGAACAGGCCGGGCATCATGACATGGCGGACAAGGTCTTGCTGCGCATCGAAGATCGGGTCCGGACATCTCTGGGACGTTCGGAGCTGCCTGAGCCGATCCGCCTGCCAAGCGTCGCGAGTACGCCGGGCCATTTCTTTTCCGCCTTGCGGCAAATCTGGTCGCCGCTTTACCGCCAGCGCACGATGATGATCTGGAGCGTCTGGTTCTTTGCCTTGCTGGGGTTCTATGGCCTGACGTCCTGGCTCAGTGCCTTGCTGCAGCAGTCGGGTTTTGCCGTGACTCAGTCGGTGTATTACACGGTGCTGATTTCCCTCGGCGGGATTCCCGGTTTCCTGATGGCCGCCTGGCTGGTGGAGCGTTGGGGACGTAAACCGGTGTGCGTGGTGACGTTGCTCGGCGGCGGGGTGATGGCGTTTCTTTATGGTCAGAGCGCGGTGTTTGGCGGCAACGTCAGCCTGTTGATTGCGTCGGGGCTGCTGATGCAGTTTTTCCTGTTCGGCATGTGGGCGGTGCTTTACACCTACACGCCGGAGTTGTACCCGACATCGGCGCGGGCCACTGGCTCGGGTTTCGCTTCGGCGATTGGCCGCGTGGGTTCGTTGCTCGGGCCAATGGTGACCGGGCTGGTGTTCCCGATGACCGGGCAGGGTGGGGTGTTTGCGCTGGGGGCGATGTGTTTTGCGATTGCGGCGGGGGTGGTGTGGGTGTTCGGGATGGAGACCCGGGGCAAAACGTTGGAGGAGTTGAGCGAAGCCACGATCGTCAATTAATCACGGCCCCTGTGGGAGCGAGCTTGCTCGCGATAGCGGACTGACATTCAACATCGATGTTGAATGTGATGGCCTCATCGCGAGCAAGCTCGCTCCCACATTAGATCTTCAGCGGTCTTAAGGTTTGACCAATCTGGCATCCAGGCTGTTCTGCGCCAGACGCTTGGCCTGATCCTGAGTCATGCCCAAATGGGTGTACAACGCGTGGAAGTTCTCGGTGACATAACCGCCGAAGTACGCCGGGTCATCCGAGTTCACGGTCACTTTCACGCCACGCTCGAGCATGTCGAGAATGTTGTGCTGAGACATGTGATCGAACACGCAGAGCTTGGTGTTCGACAACGGGCACACGGTCAGCGGGATTTGCTCGTCGATGATCCGCTGCATCAAACGCTCGTCTTCGATGGCGCGCACGCCATGGTCGATGCGCTGGACTTTCAGCAAGTCGAGGGCTTCCCAGATGTACTCGGGCGGGCCTTCTTCTCCGGCGTGGGCGACGGTCAGGAAGCCTTCGTGACGAGCGCGATCAAACACGCGCTGGAACTTGCTTGGCGGGTGACCCATTTCCGAACTGTCCAGACCGACAGCCACAAACGCATCACGGAACGGCAGCGCCTGGTCGAGGGTTTTCTGGGCTTCTTCTTCGCTCAAGTGGCGCAGGAAGCTCAGGATCAAACCGCTGGTGATGCCCAGTTGCTGCTCGCCATCTTTTAGTGCGGCGGCGATGCCATTGAGGACCACTTCGAACGGCACGCCGCGGTCGGTGTGGGTCTGTGGGTCGAAGAACGGTTCGGTGTGAATCACGTTCTGCGCCTTGCAGCGCAACAGGTAAGCCCAGGTCAGGTCGTAGAAATCCTGAGAGGTGCGCAACACGTCGGCGCCCTGGTAATACAGGTCGAGAAACTCTTGCAGGTTATTGAAGGCGTAGGCCTTGCGCAGGGTTTCTACGTCGCTCCACGGCAGGGCGATCTTGTTGCGTTCGGCAAGGGCGAACAGCAACTCAGGCTCTAGCGAACCCTCAAGGTGCAGGTGCAGTTCTGCCTTGGGCAGGGCGTTCAGCCAGTCGTACATATTCTTTTCTCATCAGGTGCAGATGGCGAGCATTCTACAGATGCCCGTGGAAACAATTAGCAAAACCTGACCAGCCGGTTCATCACACTGCTTCCTGTTCCCGTCGATAGGCGTAGGTGTCAGCGAAGCGCGAGAGCAGGAATTCGGCGCAGGTGGTGGCCGGATACTTTGCCGGGTGCCGTTCATCCTGACAGCCGGGCAGGCATTCGATGATCGTGTCGGGGTGCGGCTCGGCGAAGAACGGCATCGAGTAACGGTCCACGCCCAACGGGCTGATCACCCGGTGCGGCGTCGACAGGTAACGGTCGTTGCTCCAGCGCGCCATCATGTCGCCGAGATTGACCACGAACGTGCCGTCGATCGGCGGCGCGTCGATCCATTCGCCTTTTACGTTTCGCACTTGCAGGCCGCCGGCAGCATCCTGATAGAGCAGGGTGATGCAGCCGTAATCGGTATGGGCGCCGGCGCCTTGTTGCTCTTCGGAGCTGGCAGTGTGGCGCGGTGGGTAATGAATCATCCGCAGCACGCTGACCGGCTCAACGAAGCGGGTGTCGAAAAAGTCGCGCTCGATGCCCAGCGCCAGGGTCATGGCCCGTAACAGGGTTTGTGCCAAGGCCTGCATGTCGACGTAGTGCTGCTCCATCAGCGATTCCCAGCCGGGCATCGACGGATGACGGTTGGGGCCGCGCAACGGTTTTTCCGCCAGCACCTCTGGGTGATCGGCCGGCAGGTGCAGACCCATGTCGAAGGTTTCTTTCAGGTCGCTGGGTTTGCTCGGGTCGAGTTGTTCGGTGGCGATGGCGCCGTAACCGCGGTGGTGACGGGTTTGGGTGATGTCGATCCTGAGCTTTTCGGCGGCGGACAGGGCGAAGAAACGTTGGGCGTTGTCGAGCACGGCGTTAATGCGTGCGGCGCTGATCGGGTGACCCTTGATGTAGAAGAAGCCCCACTCTCGGCAGGCGTGGTCAATTTGGCTGGCGACGGTTTGCCAGGCGTATGTGTCTTCGCTGTAGAGCGGGCTGATGTCGATGATCGGGAGTTGGTTCATGCGCAGTCCTGAGAACGCTGAAAATCAAATGTGGGAGCGAGCTTGCTCGCGATAGCGGACTGACATTCAACAGAGATGTCGGATGTGATGACCTCATCGCGAGCAAGCTCGCTCCCACAGGGTTTTGTATTGGCTCTAAGCTATTACTTCGGAATGTCGGCCTTCATGCCTTCAACGTAGTAGTTCATCGATGCCAGCTCCGCATTGCTCGCCGTCGCGCCCGCCGCAATCTTCTCGACGCCTGCCTGATCCTTGATCGGTCCGGTGAACGGGTGGAAAGCACCGCTTTTGATGTCGGCAATGATCTGCTCTGCCTCGGCTTTCACCGGCGCTGGCACCAGATCGCTGATCGGCAACTCAACCGTCCCTACCTTCAAACCACCCCAGTAATCCTGCGATTTCCACGTGTGGTCGAGCACGCTTTGGGTCGCCTGAATGTAGTGCGGCCCCCAGTCATTGACGATGGACGTCAGCACCGCTTTCGGCCCGAAGTGCGCCATGTCCGAAGCGTAGCCCACCGCATACACGCCGCGACGTTCAGCCGCCTGGATCGGCGCCGGGCTGTCGGTGTGCTGGAATACCACATCCACGCCCTGATCGATCAACGCGTTGGCGGCATCGGCCTCTTTGCCCGGATCGAACCAGGAATTGACCCACACCACTTTGATCTCGGTGCCGGGGTTGTACGTGTTCAGGGCCAGTTGAATGGCGTTGATGTCGCGGATCACTTCCGGGATCGGGAAGGACGCGACGTAGCCGATCTTCTTGGTCCTGGTCATCTTCGCCGCGAGGAAACCACCGACGTAGCGCCCTTCATACGTGCGCGCCAGGTAGGTACCGAGGTTCTTGTCCTGCTTGTAGCCGGTGGCGTGTTCGAAGGTCACCTTGGGAAATTGCTTGGCGACTTTCAGGGTCGGGTTCATGTAGCCGAAGGACGTGGTGAAGATCAGGTCGTACTTGTCCTTGGCCATGTTGCGGATCACCCGCTCCGCGTCGGCGCCTTCAGCGACGTTTTCCACATAGTTGGTGGTGATCTGGTCGCCGAATTTTTCCGCCAGCGCCTTGCGCCCCTGTTCATGCTGATACGTCCAGCCGTGGTCGCCAATCGGGCCGATGTAGACGAAGCCGACTTTCAGCGGATCGGTGGCACTGGCAGTCAGGCTTGCGCTCAGACCGATGGCCGCCGCAACGGCGTAAAGCAGCTTCTTCAACGGACGTTTGTGCATGAATTCGAACTCCATGTTGTTGTGAGGTTGGCAAGGCCAATGCAAATTGCTGACCAACAAGACAACAAATCAAAAGATCGCAGCCTGCGGCAGCTCCTACATGGTTTCGCATTCCCCTGTAGGAGCTGCCGCAGGCTGCGATCTTTTGATCTTCAACTCACCACTGGAACCAACCCAGTGCATAGGGCCCAGTTCACGCTATCCACTGGTGCGCTAAGGTGTAACGAAACGTTAGCGCCGCCCCACAGTCAGTAGCTCATCACCCTGGTTTCGCTTCACACGGCAAAAAGGCCCGCAATGCTCACACTCCTCAAGCAAGAAAAATTTCTGCTGCTGGCCGTGATTGCCGCCGCCGTCGCCTATCCGCTGGAACACTGGATGCTGCACAGCGGCCAGCCCATCGCGTTGACCGCCGGCCTGGTGCTGATCGCATTCATCGTCGTTGCCTCCATGCGCGTCGCCCATCACGCCGAACTGCTGGCCGAAAAAGTCGGCGACCCTTACGGCACGATGATCCTGACCCTGGCCGCCGTGCTGGTGGAAGTGGTGATCCTGGCGATCATGATGAGCAACGAAGCCTCGCCGACCCTGGTACGCGACACGATTTATTCGGCGGTGATGCTCGACATCAACGGCATCCTCGGCCTGGCCGCGTTGATGGGCGGGCTCAAGCATGGAGAACAGTCCTACAACGATGACTCGGCGCGCAGTTACAGCGCGATGATCCTCACCGCCATGGGCGTTTCCATGGTGGTGCCGGAGTTCATTCCCGAGGCCAGCTGGAAACTCTATTCGGCGTTCACCATTGGTGCGATGGTCGTGCTCTACACCTTGTTCCTGCGCATGCAGGTCGGGCCGCACAGTTATTTCTTCAGCTACAGCTACCCGGAAAAACGTCGAAAAAAAGTCCCGGAGGAAGTACCTGAGCCCATCAATCTGGGGCTGAGTATTGGGACATTGGTGTTCGGCGTGGTGGTGATCGGCGCATTGGCCGAAGTGATGTCCAAGACCCTCGACCTGGGCCTGGAAGGGACGGGCGCACCGCCGGTGATCACGGCGATCCTGGTGGCGGCAATCTCGGCGGCGCCGGAGATTCTGACCGCGTTGCGGGCGGCACTGGCCAACCGCATGCAGTCGGTGGTCAACATCGCCATGGGCGCGTCGCTGTCGACGGTCATCCTGACGGTGCCGGTGATGGAAGCGATGGCGCTCTACACCGGCCAGCCGTTCCAGATGGCGATGACCCCGGTGCAGACAGTGATGGTCTTCCTCACCCTGATCGTCAGCGCAATCAACCTCAACGATGGCGAAACCAATGCCATCGAAGGCATGACCCACTTTGTGCTGTTTGCGACATTCATCATGTTGTCGCTGCTCGGTCTCTAGGACAACGACAACCCCCTGTGGGAGCGAGCTTGGTCCGGGCGGCGTTCCGACGATAGCGGTGTGTCAGGCACCATTAATGCCAACTGACACTCCGCCATCGTCGGAACGCCGCCCGGACCAAGCTCGCTCCCACAGTTTTGATTTGTGTTGTATCAGGTACCGGCAATCAACTGCCGAGCCGCCTGGCTGTGATCGGCAATCAACCCCTTCAAATCCAGCCCTTCAACCTGCCCATCAATCACCCGCCATTTGCCGCCGACCATCACCCGATCCGCCCGATCAGCGCCGCACAGCAGCAACGCCGACACCGGATCATGACTGCCGGAGAACCGCAGCTCATCGAGCTTGAACAGGGCCAGATCCGCCTGCTTGCCCACCGCCAGTTCGCCGATATCGGTACGCCCGAGCAAACTCGCCGAACCCTTGGTCGCCCACCCCAGAACCAGTTCCGGGGTGATCTTCTCGGCGCCATAACGCAGCCGCTGAATGTACAGCGCCTGACGGGTTTCCAGCATCATGTTCGACGCATCGTTGGACGCCGAACCATCCACGCCCAAGCCCAGCAACGCGCCGGCAGCGGTCAGGTCCAGTGTCGGGCAAATGCCGGACGCCAGGCGCATGTTCGAACTCGGGCAATGGCAAATACCGGTGCCGGCGGCGCCGAGGCGAGCGATTTCGTCCGGGTTGAAGTGGATGCCGTGAGCCAGCCAGGTGCGCGGGCCGAGCCAGCCGACGCTGTCGAGGTAATCCACAGTGCGCAACCCGAAGCGTTGCAGACAGAAGTCTTCTTCGTCGAGGGTTTCGGCCAGATGGGTGTGCAGGCGCACGTCGAGTTTGTTGGCCAGTTCGGCGCTGGCCGACATGATTTCCGGGGTCACCGAGAACGGCGAGCACGGCGCGAGGGCGATCTGGATTTGCGCGCCGTCGCCACGCTCATGGTACTCGGCGATCAAGCGCTGGCTGTCGGCGAGGATGACTTCGCCTTCCTGCACGGTCTGCTGCGGCGGCAGGCCGCCGTCCTTCTCGCCGAGGCTCATGGAACCGCGCGTCAACATGGCGCGCATGCCCAGTTCGCGGACGCTCTCGACCTGCACGTCGATTGCATTCTCCAGGCCTTGCGGAAACAGGTAATGGTGATCGGCCGCGGTGGTGCAGCCGGACAGCAGCAACTCGGCCAACGCGACTTTGCTGGCGAGGGCGAGTTTTTCAGGGGTGAGGCGGGCCCAGACCGGGTAGAGGGTTTTCAGCCACGGGAACAACGGCTGATTGACCACCGGTGCCCAGGCGCGGGTCAGGGTTTGATAGAAGTGGTGATGGGTGTTGATCAGTCCCGGCAGGATCACATGCTCGCGCGCATCGAAGACTTGTCCACAGGGCGCGGAAGGTTGCTGGCCAGCGGCGAGCACTTCGACGATCAAACCGTCTTGCAGCACCAGGCCGCCACGGGCATCGAGGCCATTGGCAGTGAAGATCGCGAGGGGATTTTTTAACCAGGTACGGGTCGCAGGCATGTTGGCCGGCTCCTCTGAAAGTGGGGTTCAGGTTAGCCAGCTCAGTGATTACCCTGTCTGCTGATCCAGGGTCGCCGCGGGGGCGAGGTGCGGAGTTTCAATTAAAAAAGCATCGCGGGCAAGCCCGGCCCGACAGGGCAACACAAATCCCTGTGGGAGCGAGCTTGCTCGCGATGAGGTCATGTCAGTCAATATTGATGTTGAATGTCAGTCCGCTATCGCGAGCAAGCTCGCTCCCACACGGGACGATGGAGTTTACCAGGGAATGGTTTCACCCTTGTAATTCACAAAGTGATGCCCGCCATTGCCGGTATATGCATTCACCTGATCAACCAACCCACGCGTGCTGGTTTCCACATCAATGTCGGCACCTTCACCGCCCATGTCGGTCTTCACCCAACCCGGATGCAGCGACAGCACGGTGAGTTTCTGCTCGCCCAACTGAGTGACGAAGCTGTTGGTCATCGAGTTCAGCGCCGCTTTGCTGGCCTTGTACAACGCCAGCTCCGGCGCATCCGGCATGGTCACGCTGCCCAGCACCGAACTCATGAACGCCAGCACGCCGGTATCCGGACGAATCTGCCCGACAAAGCGTTGAGCCAGATTGATCGGCGCCACCGCATTGGTGAAGAACAGTTGGCCGACCTCGGCCAGGGTCGCGCCGCCCGGCGTTTGAACTTCCGGACCTTTGACCCCGGCATTCACGAACAATAGGTCGAACACTTCACCCTTAAGCTGTTGGCTCAGGGCGATGACTGCTTGCTGATCATCCATGTCGAGTTTTTCGATCCGCACCTTGCCCAAGGCCTGCAAGGCTTCAGCGTTCTGCGGGTTGCGCACGGTGGCGGTGACCTGCCAGCCGTCGGCCAGCAGGGTTTTCACCAGACCGAGGCCCAAGCCCCGGGAGGCGCCGATGATGAGTGCGGTTTTTGCCGTAGACATGAGTGGCTTCCTTGATAAGTGAGGGTCAGGGATTCAATGGACAACGTTGACCGAGCCGTTGCTGCAACTCCTGACGCAGCGCGCCGAGTTCGTCGATTCGGGTTTCGATCAGATTGAGTTTGTCTTGCAGCAATTGCGTGACGGCGCTGTCCGGATCGGGCGACTGCCATATCGCGGCGACGCTGTTGCCGATCTCGCCGAGGGTAAAGCCCAATCGCTGAGCGGTCTTGATGTACTGCACCAATTGCACCATGTCCGCCGGATAGTCGCGATAACCGTTGGCGCTGCGTTGTGCCGCAATCAATCCGCGTTGCTCGTAGAAACGCAGCGTGTCGCGGCTGACGGCGCTGGCCTGGGCTAATTCACCGATGCGCATCATGACATCTCGAGAGGGCTTGACCCTGGAGCATACTCCAGGCTTTAGCCTTGTTGCTCCCTGAATTGATGGAGCAAGACGGATGTGGACTTCAACGCAATATCGCCGGTTGGTGAAGGGTAGCGCCTGGTATGACTTGATCGTCATGGTGGCGTTTGTAACGCCGTGGAGTTTTGCGGCGTTGCATGGGGTTTTGTTGAGTGTGAGTCAGGCGTTCAACTTGCCTGGCGAGCTGCCGCCGTTTGAGCCGATGCACATGCTGATGGCCAATCTGTTGGGGTCGATTGTCTGCGTGTGGGCGGTACTGCGGATCCGTGATCCGCAGCAGGTGTTTGGGCGGTATGACGCGGTGGGGCGGTTTCTATTTTCGGCTTGGCAGTTGTATGCCTTGCTCCATGGCGCCAGTTCGCTGTTGGTGATTTTCTTGTTCTTTGAATTGGCGTGGGGCGTTGTTCAAATATTGCCTGTGAGGGCCCCATCGCGGGCAAGCCCGCTCCCACAGTAGATCGCGTTGAACTGAAGATTTTTCGTTCGACACAACACCCTGTGGGAGCGGGCTTGCCCGCGAAGAGGCCGGCCCGGTCGACCTTTAATGCCCGGCCTGCCACGGTTTTCCCAACGACACCGGCGCATACAACCGCGTACGCAGCGCATCCCGCGACAGCAGCACCAACACCACAATGGTCGCGACATACGGCAGCATCGCCAGCAGACTCGACGGAATCGCCAGCCCCAACCCCTGCGCCACCAAATGCAGGATGCTGGCGAGTCCGAACAGATACGCCCCCAGCAGCAATCGCCACACCCGCCAACTGGCAAACACCACCAGTGCCAGGGCGATCCAGCCGCGCCCGGCGCTCATGTTCTCCGCCCACATTGGCGTGTAAGCCAGGGACAAATAAGCCCCGGCCAATCCCGCCATCGCCCCACCAAACAGCACCGCCAGCGTGCGCACGCCCAACACCGGCAAGCCCATGGCACTGGCCGCATCCGGGTTTTCGCCGACCGCCTGAATGATCAGCCCGACGCGACTTTTCACAATCACCCAGGCCACCAGCGCAAACAGCGTGAACGACAGGTACACCAGCAGATCCTGCGCAAACAGCATCCGCCCGATCAGTGGGATTTCACTCAAATAAGGAATCGCCACCGGCTCGAAACCCGCCAGCGGTTTACCGACCCACGCCGCGCCGACAAAGGTCGACAGGCCCACACCGAAGATCGTCAGCGCCAACCCGGTGGCCACCTGATTGGCGTTGAACACCAACGCCACCAACGCAAACAACGACGACAACAGCATCCCGGCAAGCATTGCCAGCAATACGCCGAGCCACAGGTTGCCGCTGTTCAGCGCGACGATAAAACCGATCACCGCACCAAACAGCATCATTCCTTCCTGGCCGAGGTTCAGAACGCCGCTCTTCTCGCAGATCAATTCACCGAGTGCCACCAACAGCAGCGGCGTACCGCAACGGACCATGGCGTAGAAAATATTGCTCAGCAGATCGATATCCATCACAGCGCTCCTGCGTGTACGGCGGTGGCTTGTGCACGACGGGACCAGCGCAGGTTCAAGCGCGGTCGGTAGAGAATCAGCACGTCACTGGCCAGCAGGAAAAACAGCATCATTCCCTGGAACAATTGGGTGATTGCCTGGGGCAGATTCATGCTCATCTGCGCGCTCTCGCCGCCGATGTACAGCAGCGCCATCAGCAGGCTGGAAAACAGAATACCGATGGGATTGAGTCGCCCGAGAAACGCCACGGTGATCGCGGCATAGCCGTAACCGGGCGAGACTTGCGGTACCAATTGGCCGATCGGCCCGGTGACTTCACACACCCCGGCCAGTCCCGCCAATCCTCCGCTGATCAACAGCGCCAGCCAGATCAGCCGCTTCTCGCGAAAGCCGACGAAACCCGCTGCGCGCTTGTCCAGCCCGAGGACTTTGATCTGGAACCCGATAAAGCTTTTCTGCAGCAACACCCACACCGCTACCAACGCGAGCAAGGCGAAATACACGCCCACGTGGACCCGACCATCCTCCATCATCATCAGCGGCAAACGGCTGGCATCACCGAACATCGCTGACTCGGGAAAGTTGAACCCCGCCGGATCCTTCAACGGCCCATGCACGCAGAACAGCAACAGGTTCAGGGCGATGTAATTGAGCATGATGCTGGTGAGGATTTCGTTGGCGTTGAAACGCGTGCGCAACCACGCCGTCAGCCCGGCCCATGCCGCGCCGGCCAAGGTGCCGACGAACAGAATCAGCACCAGCGCCCAGCGACTTTGCAGGTCGATGATGTTCACCGCCAATGCACTGCCGGCCAGCGCGCCAAGCAGCAACTGACCTTCGGCGCCGATGTTCCAGATGCGTGCTTGATACGCCACCGCCAGCCCCAACGCGCAGAGCAAAATCGGCAGCGCCTTGACCAATAGTTCGGAGACGCCATACAAGTCGCTGACCGGTGCGATCAGCAAGGTGTGCAGCGTGAGCAGCGGATCATGGCCCAGCGCGATAAACAGTAGCGAGCCACAGCCCAACGTCAGGACAGCCGCCAGCAATGACGAGCACCACAGCATCAGGCGCGATTGCTGGCCACGGGGTTCGAGAGAAAGCAGCATGTGAAACTCCGTTAAACCGTTGCACGTGATTGAGGAGCGTCGAACTGGCCGGCCATCCAGCCGCCGACATCGATCAGGCGCGTGTCGACCGTGGACTTGAGCGGTGACAATCGACCGCTGCACAAAGCGCCGAGGCGGTCACTGATCTGGAACAGTTCGTCGAGGTCTTCGGAGATCACCAGGATCGCCGCGCCAGCGTCGCGCAAGGCAATCAGCGCCCGGTGAATGGTCGCGGCAGCGCCGACGTCCACGCCCCAGGTCGGGTGCGCGGCCACCAGCAGTTTCGGTTGCTGGAGGATCTCGCGGCCGAGGATGAATTTCTGCAAGTTGCCGCCAGACAGGCTGCGGGCCGGTGTCTGGGTGTCGGGCGTCTTGACCCCGAAGCGGCGGATGATTTCTTCGGCCAGGACTTCGACCTTGCCGCGCTGGATCAGGCCATTGCTGACCAGCCCTTGTTGAAAGGCAGTGAGCAGGGCGTTGTCCGCCAGGCTCAGGTCCGGCACCGCGCCATGGCCCAGACGTTCAGCGGGGACGAAGGCCAGGCCCAGTTTGCGCCGTGCATCCGGCCGCAAGTGCGCCACCGGTTGCCCGCCGAAACTGATCGTTGCGCCGTCGTTGAGGCTTAGAGGTTCTTCGCCACTGAGCAGGGCCAGCAACTCATCCTGACCATTGCCCGCGACCCCGGCGATGCCGACGATTTCGCCGCTGCGCACTTGCAGGTCAATGTCATTCAGCGAACAGCCGAACGGGTCCGGGTTGTGCCAGGACAATCCCGTCACGTTCAGGAATGCATTAGCGCCAGTGACTTTCGGATAATCTGTAATCAGCGCAGCGGCTTCGCCAACCATCAACTGCGCCAGTTGCCGATCCGAACACTCGGCCGGCACGCAATGCCCGGCCACCCGACCGCCGCGCAACACCGTGGCGCTATGGCACAACGCGCGAACCTCACCGAGTTTGTGGCTGATAAACAGAATGCTGCAGCCCTCGGCGGAGAGTCGACGCAAGCTGACGAACAAATCGTCGGCCTCCTGCGGAGTCAGCACCGAGGTCGGCTCATCGAGAATCAGCAGGCGGATGTCCTGCATCAGGCAACGAATGATTTCCACCCGCTGGCGTTCGCCGATCGACAGGCTGTGGACAAGTCGCTCCGGCTCCAGCGCCATCCCGTAGCGCCGGGAGACTTCACGAATCTTTGGCTCAAGCTGTTTCGGTGTACCAGCCGCCGCACCCATCGCCAAGGCGATGTTCTGCGCCACACTCAGCGTCTCGAACAGCGAGAAATGCTGAAATACCATGCCGATTCCCAGCCCCCGGGCCTGAGCCGGGTTGCGCATTGTCACGGGTTGCCCTTGCCAGATCATCTCTCCCGAGTCCGCGTGGGTCACGCCGTAGATGATCTTCATCAGCGTACTTTTGCCCGCGCCGTTTTCGCCAAGCAGGGCATGGATTTCGCCAGGCGCTATGCTCAAGTCGATGGCGTCGTTGGCCAGGCAACCGGGGTAGCGCTTGCTGATTCTGCGCAGTTGCAGACGAGGTGTTGGATCGGAGATCGGCGCGGGGTTGGGCATGACAGGCTCGGGTCGATTGAAGGGATGCCTGTGGATAAAGCAATTTCCTGGCCATTGAGTCAGGAAAAATCAAAAGCGTTACAGGTGAAGGCTTTGAAGGCGGCGACTCGCCCTATGTCGATCCCGAACCAGGCACCACTTGAGGGCAACGCCGTTGATCAGGCTCCGGTTTTGCTCAGGGTGTTTGGTCAAAAAACGAGCAACTGACGGCAAGCCATACCGGACATGGGGCGGCGACAGCCATGAACGGGTTATCCACAGATTGCTCCACAGTATTTGTGCGCAAGCCCGAAGCTCGGGCATAAGCACTGCGTGGATTTCTTCTAAAGGTGATAAACCGCTCTAACTGATTGTTTTTACGTGGATTTAGCTTTTTTGATGGCGGATTGGACGAAAAGTGAGCAAAGCCCGCAAAGCCGCATGACAGAAGGGTTACAGCCGGGTGTGCTCAGGTTATCCACAGCCGGGTGCACAGTAGATGTGGGCAAATGCACCGGTTCGACGAAAGGGCTGCGAACGTTATTGGTGCGATTAGTGCTGCAACAAAATGCGCCCGCGGCTCAAATCCGCCAGCTGCGTTTGCAGGGTATCGATCTGGCTTTCGCTGATCGCCAATTGCAGCTCTACGCCGTTGGCCGTGAACGTTTCTTCCACAACCAATCCACCCAGTTCCGCCACCCGAAGCTTCACCAGTGGCAACTCACCAAAAGCACAGGCACAACTCACCGGCACCCGACTGATCAACTCAACCTTCACCGCGGCTTGCAGGCACTTGTAGGCGCCGCCGCCATACGCCCGGGCGAGGCCGCCGGTGCCGAGTTGAATGCCGCCATACCAACGAATCACCAGCACCGCGACCTGATCGCAATCCTGCGCGTCGATTGCCGCCAGAATCGGCCGGCCAGCGGTGCCGCCGGGCTCGCCATCGTCAGCGCTGCGATATTGGTCGCCAAGCTTCCAGGCCCAGCAATTGTGCGAGGCATTCAAATCGCTGTGCTGTTCGATGAACGCCTGGGCTTCAGCAGGGCTGCTGATCGGCGCGGCGAAAGTGATGAAGCGGCTTTTGCGAATCTCTTCGCGGTACTCGCAAAAACCGCTGAGGGTAAAAGGCATAAGTGTCTTATATCGTTGGCGTCAGGCCGCAGCCTTTGAGAATGATGCGGATCAGGTTGTTGCCGGCGTCTTCCATGTCTTGCTTGGTCAACTTGGTGCGTCCGCTGACACGGCAGATCTGCGTGGCGAAATCCGCGTAATGCTGAGTGCTGCCCCACAACAGGAAGATCAGGTTCACCGGGTCGACCGGGTCCATTTTTCCGGCGTCGATCCAGGCTTGGAACACGCCCGCCCGGCCCTGGAACCAGGCGCGATAGTCCTGATTGAAATATTCGGTCAGGCACTCGCCACCGCTGATCACTTCCATCGCGAAAATCCGCGAAGCCTGCGGCTGGCGACGGGAGAATTCCATCTTGGCGCGGATGTAACGCGTCAGCGCTTCGGCCGGATCATCTTCAGCGGTCAGGGTGTTGAAGGTGCTGTCCCACAACTGGAGGATGTTGCTCAACACCGCCACGTACAAACCGAGTTTGTTGGTGAAGTAATAATGCAGGTTCGCCTTGGGCAAGCCGGCATTCAGGGCGATGGTGTTCATGCTGGTGCCTTTGAACCCGTGACGGGCGAACTCGTCTTCGGCGGCTTTGATGATGGTCTCTTCGTTCTTCTGACGAATGCGGCTGGCAGGTTTGCCGCCGTGAGCGGGGACTTCAAAGGTCATAGGCACTTCCGAACAAGTGGGTGGGTGCAACCAGTGCGTTGATAGCGCACCCACAGGCATCAGACAAGTCCTGACGCGATAAAACCTACCGTGTCGCAGCCAGACTCTCCAGAAAACTTTCCAGCACCAAATGCGGGCGACGGCCCTTGCGGGTGACTGATGCGAGGCTCAGGTCATAAAAACGCACCTTTGGTTTCAGCGCACGCAATCGGCCTTGCTGTACCCAGAGGCTGGCGTAGTGGTCCGGCAGATAGCCGATGTAGCGTCCGGTCAGGATCAGGAACGCCATGCCTTCACGGTCCGAGGCACTGGCGGTGCAATTGAGCGCCTGGTAGTGGGCCTGGATTTCCGCGGGCAAACGAAAAGTCGGCGCGATGGCGTCCTGGCTATTGAGGCGCTCGTCATCCAGTTGTTTATCGTCGACATAAAACAACGGATGACCGACCGCGCAATACAGTAGCGAGCGTTCGCTATAGAGCGGCTGATATTCCAGCCCCGACAGCGCGCTGGCCTGCGGCACCACGCCGACATGCAAACGACCGTCGAGCACGCCTTGTTCGACTTCATTGGGCGCGATCATGCGGATCTGGATCTGCACGTCCGGCCCGCGTTCCTTCAATTGCGCCAAGGCGTGGGTGATGCGCATGTGGGGCAGGGTGACCAGGTTGTCGGTCAGGCCGATGGTCAATTCGCCGCGCAAGTGTTGGTGCAGACCGTTGACCTCAGTGCGAAAACTTTCCAGCGCGCTCAATAGCTGCAACGCCGATTGATAGACCTCGCGACCTTCTTCGGTCAGGGAAAACCCGGCGCGACCGCGTTGGCACAAGCGCAAACCCAGGCGCTGTTCCAGATCGCTCATTTGCTGGCTGATGGCCGAGCGCCCGATTCCCAGCACCGACTCCGCTGCCGAGAAGCCGCCGCACTCCACCACACTGCGAAAGATCCGAAGCAGGCGGATATCAAAGTCACTGACTTGCGCCAGCGGATCGGGGCGGCGGCTGCTCATAGTTTAGTGGTGACCTGACTGAACGTTAGAAGAGTTGGATTTCACCGACTTTATCCCCGTGGCAATTTAGCTGCAAGAACGCTTTTGATCTCTATGCCGCTTATTGCCCTGCGAGGTTTTGCCCATGAACTTGCCTGAAAACAACCCGACTTCCCTGGCCAGCCAGCTCAAGCTCGATGCTCACTGGATGCCTTACACCGCCAACCGTAATTTCCAGCGCGATCCGCGACTGATCGTGGCGGCTGAAGGCAGTTGGCTGATAGATGACAAGGGCCGCAAGGTTTACGACTCGCTCTCTGGTTTGTGGACCTGCGGCGCCGGGCATACCCGCAAGGAAATTCAGGAAGCGGTCGCCAAACAATTAGGCACCCTCGATTACTCGCCAGGTTTCCAGTATGGCCATCCGCTGTCGTTCCAGCTGGCTGAGAAAATCACCGACCTGACCCCGGGCAATCTGAATCACGTGTTCTTCACTGACTCGGGCTCCGAGTGCGCTGACACGGCGGTGAAGATGGTTCGTGCTTACTGGCGTCTGAAAGGTCAGGCGACCAAGACCAAGATGATCGGCCGTGCCCGTGGTTATCACGGCGTGAACATCGCTGGCACCAGCCTCGGTGGCGTGAACGGCAACCGCAAAATGTTCGGTCAGGCGATGATGGACGTCGATCACCTGCCGCACACCTTGCTGGCGAGCAATGCCTATTCCCGTGGCATGCCGAAAGAGGGCGGTATCGCCCTGGCGGATGAACTGCTCAAATTGATCGAATTGCATGACGCTTCGAACATCGCGGCAGTGTTTGTCGAGCCAATGGCCGGTTCCGCTGGCGTCCTGGTTCCGCCACAGGGTTACCTCAAGCGTCTGCGCGAGATCTGCGATCAGCACAACATATTGCTGGTGTTCGACGAAGTGATCACCGGTTTCGGCCGTACCGGTTCGATGTTCGGCGCCGACAGCTTCGGCGTGACCCCGGACCTGATGTGCATCGCCAAACAAGTCACTAACGGCGCGATTCCGATGGGCGCGGTGATTGCCAGCTCCGAGATCTACCAGACTTTCATGAACCAGGCGACGCCTGAGTACGCGGTGGAATTCCCGCACGGCTACACCTATTCCGCGCACCCGGTGGCTTGCGCTGCTGGCCTGGCAGCACTCGAGCTGCTGCAAAAGGAAAACCTGGTGCAGAGCGTGGCTGAAGTCGCACCGCATTTCGAAAATGCGCTGCACGGTCTGAAGGGCTCGAAAAACATCATCGATATTCGTAACTACGGCCTGGCCGGCGCGATCCAGATCGCGCCCCGTGACGGCGACGCCATCGTGCGTCCGTTCGAAGCCGGCATGGCGCTGTGGAAAGCCGGGTTCTACGTGCGCTTCGGCGGCGACACCCTGCAGTTCGGCCCAACCTTCAACAGCAAGCCGCAAGACCTTGATCGTCTGTTCGATGCGGTCGGCGAAGTGCTGAACAAGATCGACTGATTTTCCCTTCTATATAGAGGCGCCCTTTGACGGGCGCCTGTGGACAACTTTTCTGGAGCCCCGCATGAGCCTTATCCCGCATTTGATCAATGGCGAACTGGTGACCGAAGACGGTCGCACAGCTGACGTGTTCAACCCGTCCACCGGTCAGGCAATCCACAAGCTGCCATTGGCCAGCCGCGAAACCATTCAAAAAGCCATCGACTCGGCCAAGGCTGCGTTCCCGGCCTGGCGTAACACTCCGCCGGCCAAGCGTGCGCAGGTGATGTTCCGCTTCAAGCAATTGCTGGAGCAGAACGAAGCGCGTATCGCTCAACTGATCAGCGAAGAGCACGGCAAGACCCTGGAAGATGCTGCCGGTGAACTGAAACGCGGAATCGAGAACGTCGAGTTCGCTTGCGCAGCACCGGAAATCCTCAAGGGCGAATACAGTCGTAACGTCGGCCCGAACATTGATGCCTGGTCGGACTTCCAGCCTTTGGGCGTGGTGGCCGGTATTACGCCGTTCAACTTCCCGGCCATGGTGCCGCTTTGGATGTATCCGCTGGCAATCGTCTGCGGTAACTGCTTCATCCTAAAACCGTCCGAGCGTGATCCAAGCTCCACGCTGTTGATTGCTCAATTGCTGTTGGAAGCCGGTCTGCCTAAAGGTGTCCTGAGTGTGGTGCACGGCGACAAGGCTGCGGTGGACGCGCTGATCGAAGCGCCGGAAGTCAAAGCGTTAAGCTTCGTTGGTTCGACGCCGATTGCCGAATACATTTACGCCGAAGGCACCAAGCGCGGCAAACGCGTTCAGGCACTGGGTGGCGCGAAGAACCATGCGGTGTTGATGCCGGATGCGGATCTGGATAACGCGGTCAGCGCATTGATGGGCGCGGCTTATGGTTCTTGCGGTGAGCGTTGCATGGCGATCTCGGTGGCTGTGTGCGTCGGTGACCAGGTGGCGGATGCGCTGGTGGCCAAGTTGGTACCGCAAATCAAGGCGCTGAAAATCGGTGCCGGTACTTCATGCGGTCTGGACATGGGGCCGCTGGTTTCCGGTCAGGCTCGCGACAAAGTCAGTGGCTATATAGAAGACGGTGTTTCTTCTGGTGCGACCTTGGTGGTGGATGGTCGTGGTCTGAGCGTCGCCGGTCATGAGGAAGGGTTCTTCCTGGGTGGCTGCCTGTTCGACAACGTCACGCCAGAAATGCGCATCTATAAAGAAGAGATCTTCGGGCCGGTGCTGTGTGTTGTCCGGGTTAACAGCCTGGAAGAGGCGATGCAGCTGATCAACGATCACGAGTATGGCAACGGCACCTGCATCTTTACCCGTGATGGGGAAGCGGCGCGGTTGTTCTGCGACGAGATCGAAGTCGGTATGGTCGGCGTCAACGTACCGCTGCCGGTACCGGTGGCTTATCACAGCTTTGGCGGCTGGAAGCGCTCGCTGTTCGGCGACTTGCATGCGTATGGTCCGGATGGCGTGCGTTTCTACACCCGTCGCAAGGCCATTACCCAGCGCTGGCCACAACGGGCGAGCCATGAAGCTTCGCAGTTCGCATTCCCTAGCTTGTAAGTAGAAGGGAAGAAGGCCGGCCCCTTGGGGCCGGCCTTTGCGTTTCAGGGGCTTTTTTCACCTATATGACAGAATTGTGAAAATAGGTGTTGACGGCAGATTCTGGAAGTCTATAATTCGCCCCACTTCCGGCGCAGTCGAAACGGAAAACTCCTTAGTAAACAATGAGTTACGCAGTTTTCGGCAGCGAGTTGCTTCAGGTCATCGAAGCCCAGAAGGAGTTGAAAGAGTGGTGTTGTTTGGCTCTTTTAACGATTCGATCTTCTCGGTCGAAAGCGG
>NZ_JBIWAM010000012.1:0-57041 GCF_044760065.1 Pseudomonas sp. NPDC098740
GTTGACCCGGGCACCATGAGCCCGTTCGAGCACGGTGAAGTGGTCGTCACCCACGACGGCGCCGAGACCGACCTGGACCTGGGCCACTACGAGCGGTTCATCCGCACGACCATGACCCAGAACAACAACTTCACCACCGGCCGTGTCTACGAACACGTCCTGCGCAAAGAGCGCCGTGGTGATTACCTGGGCGCCACCATTCAGGTGATCCCGCACATCACCGACGAAATCAAGCGCCGGATCATCAAGGGCGCCGGCGATGCTGACGTGGCCATGGTCGAGATCGGTGGCACCGTGGGTGACATCGAATCCCAGCCTTTCCTCGAAGCCATCCGTCAATTGCGTTTCGAAGTCGGCGCCAAGCGCGCGATGCTGATGCACCTGACACTGGTGCCGTACATCGCCACTGCCGGCGAAACCAAAACCAAGCCAACCCAGCACTCGGTCAAGGAACTGCGTTCCATCGGCCTGCAGCCTGACGTGCTGGTCTGCCGTTCCGATCACCCGATCGACATCTCCTCGCGTCGCAAGATCGCTCAGTTCACCAACGTTGAAGAACGTGCGGTGATTGCGCTGGAAGACGCCGACACCATCTACAAGATCCCGGGCATCCTGCACGCCCAGGGCCTGGATGATTTCGTTGTCGAGCGTTTCGGCCTGCAATGTGGCGGTGCCGATCTGTCCGAGTGGGAAGCCGTGGTCGACGCCAAGCTCAACCCTGAGCATGAAGTCACCATCGCGATGGTCGGCAAGTACATGGAATTGCTGGACGCCTACAAGTCGCTGATCGAAGCGATGAGTCACGCCGGCATCAGCAACCGCACCAAGGTCAACCTGCGCTACATCGACTCCGAAGACATCGAAAACCAGGGCACTGCGCTGCTGGAAGGTGTCGACGCGATTCTGGTACCTGGCGGCTTCGGTCTGCGTGGCGTGGAAGGCAAGATCACTGCCGTTCAATACGCTCGCGAAAACAAGGTTCCGTACCTGGGCATCTGCCTGGGCATGCAAGTGGCCGTGATCGAGTTCGCTCGTAACGTGCTGGGCTGGAAAGACGCCAACTCCACCGAGTTCGATCGTGCAAGCGGTCACCCGGTCGTGGGTCTGATCACCGAGTGGGAAGATGCCACCGGTGCCGTCGAAACCCGTACCGAAACGTCCGATCTGGGCGGCACCATGCGCCTTGGCGCTCAGGATTGCCTGCTGGAGTCAGGTTCCCTGGTGCACGATTGCTACGCCAAGGACGTGATCGTCGAGCGTCACCGTCACCGCTACGAAGTGAACAACAACCTGCTGCCGCAAATCATGGAAGCCGGTCTGAAAATCACCGGTCGTTCCGGTGATGGCGCCCTGGTAGAAGTGGTTGAAGCCCCGGATCATCCATGGTTCGTCGCTTGCCAGTTCCACCCTGAGTTCACCTCGACACCACGCGACGGTCACCCGTTGTTCAGCGGTTTCGTTAAAGCAGCTTTGGTTCAACACCAGAAGAAGGCGTAAATCCGATGGCCCAGAAGATCATCCGCGTAGGCGATATCGAGATTGCCAACGACAAGCCAATGGTGCTTTTCGGTGGCATGAACGTGCTGGAAAGCCGTGACATGGCGATGCAGGTCTGCGAGGAATACGTAAAGGTCACCGAGAAACTCGGTATCCCTTACGTGTTCAAGGCCAGCTTCGACAAGGCCAACCGTTCCTCCGTGACCTCTTACCGTGGCCCCGGCCTGGAAGAGGGCATGCGGATTTTTCAGGACATCAAGCAAGCGTTCGGCGTGCCGATCATCACTGACGTCCACGAGCCTGATCAGGCCGCGGTCGTCGCTGAAGTCTGCGATATCATCCAGCTGCCGGCCTTCTTGTCGCGCCAGACCGACCTTGTGGTCGCGATGGCCAAGACCGGTGCGGTGATCAACATCAAGAAAGCCCAGTTCCTCGCACCTCAGGAAATGAAACACATCCTGAGCAAATGCGTGGAAGCGGGTAACGATCAGTTGATCCTCTGCGAACGCGGTTCGAGCTTCGGTTACAACAACCTGGTCGTCGACATGCTCGGCTTCGGCATCATGAAGCAGTTCGAATACCCGGTGTTCTTCGACGTGACACACGCGCTGCAAATGCCCGGCGGTCGTTCCGATTCCGCCGGCGGTCGCCGCGCCCAGGTCACCGACCTGGCGAAAGCCGGTATGAGCCAGTCTTTGGCCGGCCTGTTCCTTGAGGCCCACCCGGACCCGGACAACGCCAAATGCGACGGCCCTTGCGCCTTGCGTCTGGACAAACTGGAGCCATTCCTGGCCCAGCTCAAAGCTTTGGACGAACTGGTGAAGAGTTTTCCGACGGTAGAAACCGCGTAATCCTCATTTCTCCGGTAAAGTACCGCACGAATTAATGCTCAGGCCCTCGGGTCTGGGCCTTATCGTCCGCAAGTCTGCCCGCTGCACATTACTTGCCGGCGATACAAGATTTCCTTCAGCTGCGTCGTTTTCGTCAACTTTGGAGTGTTTACAACAATGGCAAAAATCGTCGACATCAAAGGTCGTGAAGTTCTCGACTCCCGTGGCAACCCCACCGTGGAAGCGGATGTGCTTCTCGATAACGGCATCATCGGCAGTGCTTGCGCGCCGTCCGGTGCTTCCACTGGCTCGCGTGAAGCGCTCGAGCTGCGTGATGGCGACAAGAGCCGTTACCTGGGCAAGGGCGTACTCAAAGCCGTCGCCAACATCAACGGTCCGATCCGCGACCTGTTGAAAGGTGCAGATCCAAGCGACCAGAAAGCGCTGGATCACGCGATGATCAAGCTCGACGGCACTGAAAACAAAGGTTCTCTGGGCGCCAACGCGATCCTCGCCGTTTCCCTGGCAGCCGCCAAGGCCGCCGCACAGGACCAGGACCTGCCGCTGTACGCTCACATCGCCAACCTGAACGGCACCCCGGGTGTTTACTCGATGCCGGTTCCGATGATGAACATCATCAACGGTGGCGAACACGCCGATAACAACGTCGACATCCAGGAGTTCATGGTTCAGCCAGTAGGCGCCAAGTCTTTCTCGGAAGGTCTGCGCATGGGTACCGAGATTTTCCATCACCTCAAAGCCGTTCTGAAGGCCCGTGGCCTGAGCACTGCTGTGGGTGACGAAGGTGGTTTCGCACCGAACCTGGCCTCCAACGAAGACGCTTTGAAAGTGATCTCCGAAGCCGTGGCCAACGCCGGTTACAAGCTGGGCACCGACGTGACCCTGGCACTGGACTGCGCTGCCAGCGAATTCTACGAAGACGGTAAATACAACCTGTCCGGCGAAGGCCAGGTGTTCACCGCTGAAGGTTTCGCTGACTACCTGAAAGGCCTGACCGAGCGTTACCCGATCATCTCGATCGAAGACGGTCTGGACGAGTCCGACTGGGCTGGCTGGAAAATCCTCACCGACAAGATCGGCGAGAAAGTCCAACTGGTAGGCGACGACCTGTTCGTGACCAACACCAAGATCCTGAAAGAAGGCATCGATAAAAAGATCGCCAACTCGATCCTGATCAAGTTCAACCAGATCGGCACCCTGACCGAAACCCTGGAAGCCATCCAGATGGCCAAGGCCGCTGGTTACACTGCCGTTATCTCGCACCGCTCCGGCGAAACCGAAGATTCGACCATTGCCGACCTGGCCGTGGGCACTTCGGCTGGCCAGATCAAGACCGGCTCCCTGTGCCGTTCCGATCGTGTTTCCAAGTACAACCAACTGCTGCGTATCGAAGAGCAGTTGAATGGCAAAGCCAAGTACAACGGTCGCAGCGAATTCCGCGGTTAATCGTTAACTGGTAAAAGACACCGGATTGTGTCGGAAAAATCGCTACAGCGATGGATTTGCCACTAATCTGATGCCTTATAAGCACAAGCCTGGGTCTTCCAGGCTTCGTGCTATCAGAAGCTTCAAAGTTTTGGCATGGCTGTCTTTTTTCACTGGATACCTGATATTCGATGCGCAGTCCCAATTGGTTGTTCCTCGTTTTGCTCCTGCTGCTGGCTGGCCTGCAATACCGCCTGTGGGTGGGTAATGGCAGTCTGGCGCAAGTGGCCGAACTGACTCAGCAGATCGCAGATCAACACGCTGAGAACGAGGGGCTGCTTGAGCGCAATCGGGTGATGGACGCTGAAGTCAGTGAATTGAAAAAGGGCATGGAGACCGTTGAAGAGCGGGCTCGTCATGAGTTGGGCATGGTGAAGGACGGTGAAACCCTTTACCAGTTGGCTCAATGAACCCCTCGTTACCGGCCTTCTGGGCCGTGATTCCTGCCGCGGGCGTCGGTGCCCGTATGGCCGCGGACCGTCCCAAGCAATACTTGCAACTGGGCGGGCGCACTATTCTCGAACACAGCCTCGGCTGTTTCCTTGATCATCCTTCCCTGAAAGGGTTGGTGGTCAGTCTTGCTGTTGATGATCCTTATTGGCCGAACCTGGCGTGTGCTTTCGATCCGCGAATTCAGCGGGTTGAAGGCGGCTCCGAGCGTTCCGGGTCGGTGCTCAATGCGTTGCTGCATTTGCATGCACAAGGCGCTGACGATGAGGATTGGGTACTGGTTCACGATGCCGCGCGGCCGAATCTGAGCCGTGATGATCTGGACAAGTTGCTGGGTGAACTCGCAGATGATCCGGTTGGCGGACTGCTGGCGGTTCCGGCACGCGATACCCTCAAGCGGGTGGACAAGCACGGTCGCGTGATTGAAACCGTGGATCGCAGTGTGATCTGGCAAGCCTATACGCCGCAAATGTTTCGACTTGGCGCGTTGCATCGAGCGTTGGCGGACAGTCTGGTGGCCGATGCAGTTATCACTGACGAAGCTTCGGCGATGGAGTGGGCGGGTCTGGCGCCGCGGTTGATTGAAGGTCGGTCGGACAACCTCAAGGTCACGCGCCCTGAAGACCTGGAATGGCTTCGTCAGCGTTGGGCTAACCGCCGTTAAAAGATCGCAGCCTCGTTTCACTCGACAGCCCCTACACATTGCGGTGAACGCAGGCAATGTAGGAGCTGTCGAGTGAAACGAGGCTGCGATCTTTTGATCTTCAAACGCTGTACTCCGGCCTCAACGCCAACCCCTCCTTCAAATAATCCACCAACTTGCGCACCTTGGGCGACAGATGCCGTTGCTGTGGATAAAGCGCCCAAACGGCCGTGTTGGGCGGTTGATGCGCATCGAGCAGCGAAATCAATTCGCCGTTTTTCAGGTGCTCCAGGACGTAATAGTCCGGCAGCTGACACAAACCCACGCCCTGTAGCGCCGCATCCAGCACCGCTTGCCCACTGTTGCAGCGCCAGTTTCCCTGCACTCGTTGGGAAAATTCCCGCCCGTTCTGTTCAAGTTGCCAGAGGTCAGAGCTGCCGATCAGGCAATTATGCCGGCTCAGTTCCGACAAGCTATGTGGGCGACCATACCGTTCCAGGTAGGACGGCGACGCACATAAGTACATTCGCCGTGGCGCCAGGCGCGTTGCCACCAACCGTGAATCCTGAAGGCGACCGAGGCGGATCGCCAGATCCAGACCTTCATGCACCAGGTCGAGTTGACGATTGCTCAGTTCGATATCAATTCGAAGTTGCGGATAAAGCCGCATGAAACGCGTTACCAGCGGCACGATAAAGCGCTCGCCGTACGCTACGGCGCAGGTCATGCGCAGCATGCCTTTGGGTTCACTGGTCAGGTCGCCAACAGCGCGCAAGGCTTCTTCGCGGCCATCCTGCAATCGCTGGCAATGTTGCAGAAAGGTTTGCCCGGCTTCGGTCAGCGTGACCCGGCGGGTGCTGCGATAAAGCAGTCGCGTCTGAAGTCGCTCTTCGAGGCGTACTATTTGTCGACTGATGTGGGAGGACGAAACCCCGAGGCGTTCCGCGGCAGCCGTGAACTGGCTGCACTCGGCCACGGCGACGAACTCGTCGATACCTTCCCACCGGTTTTCGGACATCAAGGATTATCCCTGTATGGCAATAATGTTTTGCTTTTGTCCGGATTATTCACCGTCAGGCGGTGTATTACACTCCCTGTCTCGTTTTTATTCACTGGAGAGTCCACATGATCAAGTCGCGCGCTGCCGTTGCCTTCGAGGCCAAGAAACCCCTCGAGATCGTTGAAGTCGATGTCGCCATGCCAAAGGCCGGTGAAGTCCTGCTGCGTGTGGTTGCCTCCGGTGTCTGCCATACCGATGCCTACACGCTGTCGGGCGCGGACCCGGAAGGTATCTTCCCGTCGATCCTCGGTCACGAAGGTGGCGCGGTGGTTGAGGCGATCGGTGAGGGCGTGACCTCCGTTGCTGTCGGCGATCATGTGATCCCGCTGTACACCCCGGAATGCCGCCAGTGCAAATTCTGTCTGTCGGGCAAAACCAACCTGTGTCAGGCGATTCGCGCGACTCAGGGTAAAGGCCTGATGCCAGATGGCACTTCGCGCTTTTCCTACAAAGGCCAACCAATTTTCCACTACATGGGGACGTCGACGTTCTCCGAGTACACCGTGCTGCCGGAAATCTCCGTCGCCAAAATTCCAAAAGAAGCACCACTGGAAAAAGTCTGCCTGCTGGGCTGCGGTGTCACCACCGGCATCGGTGCAGTTCTTAATACCGCCAAGGTAAAACCAGGTGATACCGTCGCCATTTTCGGCCTCGGCGGCATTGGTCTGTCGGCGGTGATCGGCGCCGTCAAAGCCAAGGCTGCGCGGATCATCGCCATCGACATCAACCCGGCCAAATTCGAGATCGCCAAGCAGTTGGGTGCAACCGATTGTGTGAACCCGAAAGACTTCGATCGTCCCATTCAGGAAGTCATCGTCGACATGACCGATGGCGGCGTCGACTTTTCCTTCGAATGCATCGGCAATGTCCAATTGATGCGTGCCGCACTTGAGTGCTGCCACAAGGGTTGGGGCGAGTCGGTCATCATCGGTGTGGCCGGTGCCGGCCAGGAAATCTCCACGCGTCCATTCCAGCTGGTGACCGGTCGCGTCTGGCGCGGTTCGGCGTTCGGCGGTGTGCGTGGCCGTACCGAGTTGCCGAGCTATGTCGAGATGGCCGAAACCGGCGAGATCCCGCTGGATACTTTCATCACCCACACCATGGGCCTGGAAGATATCAACAAGGCGTTCGACCTGATGCATGAAGGCAAGAGCATCCGTTCCGTCATCCATTTCTGAGGTCGGTCATGAGCCTGGAAAATATCTCCTGCCAGAAAAGCTTCGGCGGCTGGCACAAACGCTATCGGCACCGCTCCGATGTGCTCGGCTGCGACATGGTGTTTGCCGTGTACCTGCCGCCGCAAGCGGAGCAGGGCGGCAAGTTGCCGGTGCTGTACTGGTTGTCCGGGCTGACCTGCACCGACGAAAACTTCATGCAAAAGGCCGGCGCCATGCGCATGGCCGCCGAGCTGGGGCTGATCATCGTTGCCCCGGACACCAGCCCTCGCGGTCCCGATGTGCCGGGTGATCCGGATGGCGCCTGGGACTTCGGTCTCGGTGCCGGGTTCTATCTGAATGCCACGCAGGAACCCTGGTCGCGACACTATCGGATGCATGACTATGTCGTGCAGGAATTGCCTGCATTGGTCGAAGCCCATTTCCCGGCGTCGGACAAACGTGGCATCAGCGGTCACTCCATGGGCGGCCACGGTGCGCTGGTCTGCGCGTTGCGTAATCCGGGGCGTTATCAGTCGGTGTCGGCATTCTCGCCGATCAACAATCCGATGGATTGCCCTTGGGGGCAGAAAGCCTTTTCCCGCTACCTGGGGGAAGACCGGTCGAAATGGCGCGAGTGGGATGCCTGCGTCCTGATTGCCGAAGCGAACGAGAAGTTGCCGTTGTTGGTCGACCAAGGTGATCGCGACGATTTCCTGGCCACCCAGCTCAAGCCTGAAGCCTTGCAACAGGCCGCCAAACTGGCCGGTCATCTGCTGACGTTGCGCTTGCAACCCGGCTACGACCACAGCTATTTCTTCATCGCCAGCTTCATCGCCGACCACCTGCAACATCATGGGCGCGCTCTAAGCGCCTAATGTCCGACAAAGCAGGTAGAATCACGCCCTGACAAAAATCGGGGCGTTTTTTTATGCGTATTGGCCACGGCTATGATGTGCACCGTTTCGCTGAAGGCGATTTCATTACTCTGGGCGGCGTGCGCATTGCACACGGCTTCGGGCTGCTCGCTCACTCCGACGGTGACGTCCTGCTGCACGCCTTGAGCGATGCCTTGCTCGGCGCCGCTGCGCTGGGTGATATCGGCAAGCATTTCCCGGACACCGACCCGACATTCAAGGGCGCCGACAGCCGAGTGCTGTTGCGTCACGTCGTCGCACTGATCCACGCCAAGGGCTGGAAAGTCGGCAATGTCGATAACACCATTGTCGCCCAGGCGCCGAAAATGGCCCCGCATATCGAATCGATGCGCGCGCTGATTGCCGCGGATCTTCAAGTTGAGTTGGATCAAGTGAACGTGAAAGCTACCACCACCGAAAAGCTCGGCTTTGTCGGTCGCGAAGAAGGCATTGCCGTGCACTCCGTTGCCTTGTTGCTGCGCGCATGAACGAACTGCAATTGCTCGGCCCACGTGCCTATGGCGAAGCCCTCGGCACCGCAGTATTGAAAGCCACGGCGGAAGATTTTCAGGTCGATGAAGTCCTCAATATTCCCCTCAGTGGCGACGGTGAACACTTGTGGATCTGGGTGGAAAAGCGCGGTCTGAATACCGAAGAAGCAGCACGGCGGATCGCCAAGGCGGCGGGCGTGCCATTGCGCACCGTCAGTTACGCGGGCCTCAAGGATCGTCAGGCGCTGACTCGCCAGTGGTTCAGCGTGCAGCTGCCGGGCAAGGCCGATCCTGATCTGTCGGCGGCGGAAAACGATACGCTGAAGATCCTCAAGACCGGCCGGCACAAACGCAAGCTGCAACGCGGTGCTCACTCAGCCAATGGCTTCACGTTGAGACTGACGCAATTCGCTGGCGACAAAGCGGCGATCGAGGAGCGTCTGCAACTGATCGCCAAGCAAGGTATTCCCAATTATTTCGGTGCCCAGCGTTTCGGATTTGACGGCGGCAACGTGGTCGATGCCCGTGCATGGGCGGCGCGTAAAGCGTTGCCGGAACAGCGCAACGTGCGTTCGCGTCTGCTCTCTACGGCGCGCAGTTTTCTGTTTAATCAGGTGTTGGCGGCCCGTGTCGCCGATGGCAGCTGGCAGCGTGCTCAGGTCGGCGATCTGCTGGCCTTCACCGACAGCCGCAGCTTCTTTCCGGCAGGTGAAGCCGAGTGCAGCGACCCGCGTCTGGCGATTCTCGATCTGCACCCGACCGGTCCGCAGTGGGGCGAAGGTGACTCGCCGGCCACTGGCGCTGTCCATGAACTGGAGCAGGCAATCGCCACTCGCGAAGCAGACTTGCGTGATTGGTTGATTAACGCCGGTATGAGCCACGAACGTCGCATCCTGCGGCTGCCCATTGGTGGGTTGACGTGGCATTATCCCGAGCCTGACATTCTGCAACTGGAATTCGTCCTCCCGGCCGGATGCTTCGCCACCGTATTGGTGCGCGAGCTCGTTGATCTGGTGCCGGTGGGGCAGACGGACAGCCCATGCGTATTCTGATTTCTAACGACGATGGGGTAACCGCACCCGGACTCGCCGCGCTTTATGCTGCGCTGGCGGATTACACCGAATGCGTGGTTATCGCCCCGGACCAAGACAAAAGCGGCGCCAGCAGCTCGCTGACGCTCGACCGTCCGTTACACCCGCAAACCCTGGCCAACGGCTTTATCAGCCTCAATGGCACACCGACCGATTGCGTGCACCTGGGCCTCAATGGCTTGCTGGAGCGCGAGCCGGACATGGTGGTTTCGGGCATCAACCTGGGCGCCAACCTGGGTGATGACGTGTTGTATTCCGGCACCGTGGCGGCGGCCCTTGAGGGACGTTTCCTGGCGCGTCCTTCGTTTGCCTTTTCGTTGGTCTCACGGCAAGTGGAGAACCTTCCCACAGCCGCGTACTTTGCGCGCAAACTGGTAGAGGCTCACGCGGACCTTGAACTGCCACCGCGTACGGTACTGAACGTGAACATTCCCAATTTGCCGCTGGACCACATCCGCGGTATTCAGCTGACCCGCCTCGGACATCGCGCTCGTGCTGCAGCGCCGATGAAAGTGGTCGATCCGCGCGGTAAATCCGGTTACTGGATTGCGGCGGCGGGGGATGCCGAAGACGGTGGCCCGGGCACCGATTTTCATGCGGTGATGCAAGGCTATGTTTCAATCACCCCACTGCAACTGGATCGCACCTTTAATGATGCCTTCAGAAGTCTCGATGGCTGGCTGGAGGGGCTGAACTAATGGCTCGTGAACAAGACGATATTCTGCGTCGTGGCATCGGGATGACCTCACAACGGACCCGTGAGCGCCTTATTCAGCGCCTGTATGAAGAGGGAATTTCCAACGCCAAGGTGCTGGAAGTCATTCGCCGTACACCGCGTCACCTGTTCGTCGACGAGGCGCTGGCTCACCGTGCCTACGAAGACACGGCGCTGCCGATCGGCAATAACCAGACCATCTCGCAGCCTTATATGGTGGCTCGCATGAGCGAGTTGCTGCTGGAGGCAGGTCCTCTCGACAAGGTGATGGAAATCGGCACAGGCTCGGGCTATCAGACGGCGGTGCTGTCGCAACTGGTCGAGCGGGTATTTTCCGTCGAGCGCATCAAGGTTTTGCAGGACCGGGCCAAAGAACGCCTGGTGGAGCTGAACCTGCGCAACGTGGTGTTCCGCTGGGGCGATGGTTGGGAAGGCTGGCCGGCGCTGGCGCCGTACAACGGCATTATCGTGACCGCGGTGGCGACCGATGTACCTCAGGCGCTGCTTGATCAATTGGCGCCGGGAGGGCGGCTGGTGATCCCGGTCGGATCGGGTGAGGTTCAACAATTGATGCTGATCATCCGGGAAGAGCAGGGCTTTTCCAGGCGTGTTCTGGGGGCTGTTCGCTTCGTCCCGTTACTCAATGGGCCACTCGCCTGAGCATTTGTTTCAGCGCGCTGAATTCTCTTCGATTGCTCCTGTCTTACAGCGGCATCGATCAGTTAAACGGGATTCATCGTCAGGCAGCAAACGTGTGCGCGAAGCCATTTCGCTTCATAAAAGGTAAAGCCTGCACGGCTCGTTATACTTGCGACATTTCAATGCCGGAACACGGCAATCCACATTTTCAGCCACCACAAAGGGAGCGGCGGGTGAGTCTCACAGTCATTGCGCAGCGAATGGGTAAAACGAGCTTTCAGCGCCTGGTGACTGGCCTTGTCTTGAGCACCTTGCTGATCGGTTGCTCCAGCAACAAATCGAGCGATGTACGCATCGTCGATCGCAACAACGCCGTCGCCCAGCGTCCGGCAGTGACCACGGGTCAATACGTCGTCCGACCTAAAGACACCTTGTTCTCCATCGCCTTTCGCTACGGCTGGGACTACAAAGCCCTCGCGGCACGCAACAACATTCCTACGCCTTACACGATCCATCCGGGTCAGACGATTCGCTTTGACGGTCGCACCGGTTCAACGCCGACGCCGGTGGCCAGCTCCATAGATTCAACGCCTTCTTCGTCGCTGAAAACAACGGTTATCCGGCGCCAGGCGAATGGCGCAACCACCAGCACAGCAGTGGTTGCACCGTCCGTCGCCAGCAAGTCGACCCCTGCTCCGATGCCTCCTGCCGGTCCGGCCCCGACCGGCTGGGGGTGGCCATCTAATGGCATTCTCATTGGAAAATTCTCTTCAAACGGCAGTTTGAATAAAGGAATTGATATCGCCGGGGATTTGGGACAGCCTGTTTTAGCTGCGTCTGATGGGACGGTGGTATACGCCGGGAGTGGCTTAAGGGGCTACGGCGAATTAGTCATCATCAAACACAGCGATACCTACGTCAGTGCCTACGGACATAACCGCAGGCTGTTGGTTCGGGAGGGGCAGCAGGTCAAGGTCGGACAGACAATTGCCGAAATGGGGTCAACGGGTACAGACCGGGTGAAGCTGCATTTTGAGATTCGCCGACAAGGTAAACCTGTAGATCCGCTGCAATTCCTGCCACGTCGTTGATCGCTTTCCAGCCTGTTCCGTCGCGTAGAGGGAACAGGCTCCAGCGTTGCCAAGGATAGAGGCGCCGCTCGAGCCTGAGGTCGAACTCACCAAAGGACTATAACAATGGCTCTCAGTAAAGAAGTGCCGGAGTTTGACATCGACGATGAGGTTCTCCTGATGGAGACCGGCATCGCTACGGATTCGATGTCGAATGATGAAGGGGCTGCTCCACCTTCCGTTCGTGCCAAATCCAAACACTCCGCCTCGTTAAAGCAACACAAGTACATTGACTACACGCGTGCACTCGATGCCACGCAGCTGTACCTCAATGAGATTGGCTTTTCCCCTCTGCTGTCCCCCGAAGAAGAAGTTCATTTTGCGCGTTTGTCGCAAAGTGGAGATCCGGCTGGGCGCAAACGCATGATTGAAAGTAACCTGCGGCTGGTGGTGAAAATCGCCCGGCGTTACGTCAATCGTGGCCTGTCGCTGCTGGACCTGATCGAAGAGGGCAACCTCGGTCTTATCCGGGCAGTAGAGAAGTTCGACCCCGAGCGCGGCTTCCGCTTTTCGACCTACGCGACCTGGTGGATTCGTCAGACCATCGAGCGCGCGATCATGAATCAGACCCGGACCATCCGGTTGCCGATTCATGTGGTCAAAGAGCTCAACGTGTACCTGCGGGCTGCACGGGAGCTGACGCAAAAACTCGATCACGAACCCTCACCCGAAGAGATTGCCAACCTGCTGGAAAAACCAGTGGGAGAGGTCAAGCGCATGCTCGGCCTGAACGAGCGGGTTTCTTCGGTCGACGTCTCGCTGGGTCCGGATTCGGATAAAACCCTGCTGGACACCCTTACCGATGACCGTCCAACCGATCCATGTGAACTGTTGCAGGATGACGACCTGTCCCAGAGCATCGATCAATGGCTCTCGGAGCTGACCGACAAGCAACGTGAAGTGGTGATACGCCGCTTCGGCCTGCGCGGTCACGAGAGCAGCACGCTTGAAGATGTAGGCCTGGAGATTGGCCTGACCCGGGAGCGGGTCAGACAGATTCAGGTTGAAGGCCTGAAGCGTCTTCGGGAGATTCTCGAGAAGAATGGCCTGTCGAGCGAGTCGCTGTTTCAATAAGCAATTTGCTGGCTGGCATTAAAAAGCCCTGACTGGTTCAGGGTTTTTTATTGCCTGGGAGACAGGTCGGGTTTTCCCTCCGTCATCACCTCTGGTTTGTAGTCTCTCGCTGTAAGTGTTTGCTTACTCTTTCGTAAGTGTTCGCTAATTTCAGGGGTGGCAGCCGTACATATTCCTACGTGATAGATGATTAACTAATTGATTTATGTGCTTATTTTTTAAGATTAATAGCTTGTGACAGCCAGTTTCAGCTAACGGGGGTGATTGCTCTTGGTAGGGAACTCTCTAGTATCTGAACTGTGTCGACGGACAGACACGCCCTTCAAGGATGAGGGGGAAGGACATCGCAGGAAGCGATTCATCAGGACGATGAAAAGGAACACAGGGAATAGGGAAAAAATGTGGGCGGGTCAAACCGCCCCTTTTTTTGCCTGCAGAAAAGCAAAAAGGCCCACAAGGGGCCTTTTCGAGAACGCGGGGGTAATCAGCGTTCGAGGTCTTTGATCTTGCCTTTGACGCCATCCCACTCTTCGGCATCGGGCAACGATTCTTTCTTCTCGGTGATGTTGGGCCAGATTTCCGCCAGCTCAACGTTCAGCTGAATAAATTCCTGCATGTCTTCCGGGACTTCATCTTCGGAGAAGATGGCCACGGCAGGGCATTCTGGTTCGCACAGTGCGCAGTCGATGCACTCATCCGGGTGAATCACCAGGAAGTTCGGGCCTTCGTAAAAGCAGTCCACCGGACAGACTTCTACGCAGTCGGTGTACTTGCACTTGATGCAGTTGTCGGTGACGACGAAGGTCATTTCTAATTTTCTCCTCAGGCGGCGGCAGCGGAGCCCCTTCACGTTGGGGTCGCCAGGTTTGGGAGCGATAGTCTGCTGGTCAGGCTATAAGCCAGCAGCATCCCAAACCGCGCGAGATTCTAACAGCTTGCAGGCAAGTGCGTTAGATCCGTGTCTTTAGTGTATAGAGCATTTCGAGCGCCCGACGCGGTGTCATGTCGTCCAGATCAAGTTTGGCCAGATCATCCAGCACCGGATGCGGCAGGCTGGCGAACATGTCGCTCTGCTGCGGCGCGGCCGGTTTGCCTTTGGCAGTCTTGGGAACTTCATGAGGCAGGGCGGTCGCTTCCAGTCGGCCCAGGTGTTCGCGAGCGCGCACGATCACATCGCTCGGCACACCGGCCAATTGCGCAACCGCAAGGCCGTAGCTCTGGCTGGCAGGCCCGGGCAGCACGTGATGCAGGAACACGATGCGCTCGTTGTGCTCGGTGGCATTGAGGTGCACGTTGGCCACCAGCGGCTGGGCTTCAGGCAGTACCGTCAGCTCAAAGTAGTGGGTGGCGAACAACGTGTAAGCCCGCAGGTGCGCCAAGCGTTCAGCCGCGGCCCACGCGAGGGACAGACCGTCAAAGGTGCTGGTGCCGCGACCGACTTCGTCCATCAGCACCAGGCTGCGCTCGGTGGCGTTGTGCAGAATGTTCGCGGTTTCGCTCATTTCGACCATGAAGGTCGAACGCCCGCCGGCCAGGTCATCGCTGGAGCCGATCCGGGTAAAGATGCGGTCCACCAGAGACAACTCGCAACTGGCTGCCGGCACGAAGCTGCCGATGTGTGCCAGCAGCACGATCAGAGCGGTCTGGCGCATGTAGGTGGATTTACCGCCCATGTTCGGACCGGTGATCACCAGCATGCGGGTGTTGTCGTCGAGGCTCAGGTCGTTGGCCACGAACGGCGTGGTCAGTACTTGCTCGACCACCGGGTGACGACCCTGGCTGATGCGCATGCATGGCTCACTGACGAAGCGCGGGCAGTTCAGATCGAGGTTCAGCGCGCGTTCGGCAAGGTTGCTCAGCACGTCCAGTTCGGCCAGTGCCGCGGCGGTGTCCTGCAACGGTGGCAGTTGGGCGATCAAATCTTCGAGCAGTGCTTCGTAGAGCATCTTCTCGCGCGCCAGGGCGCGGCTCTTCGCCGACAGTGCCTTGTCTTCGAACGCCTTCAGTTCCGGCGTAATGAAGCGCTCGGCACCTTTCAACGTCTGGCGGCGGATATAGTCTGCCGGCGCCGATTCAGCCTGCTTGCTTGGCAACTCGATGAAGTAGCCATGAATGCGGTTGTAACCGACTTTCAGATGAGACAGGCCGGTGCGGGCCTTCTCACGGGCTTCGAGGTCGATCAAAAACTGCCCGGCGTTTTCGCTGAGCGATTGCAAATCGTCCAGCTCGGCGTCGTAACCGGTTTTCAACACGCCACCGTCACGAATGACGGCCGGCGGGTTGTCGATGATGGCTTTTTCCAGCAGCGCCGCCAGTTCCGGGTAGGTGCTGGTGGTCGTCGCCAGTTGAATGATGTGCGGAGCTTCCAGCTCAGTCATTGCCACTTGCAACTCAGGCAATGCACCGAGCGCATCGCGCAGGCGAGCCAGGTCACGAGGGCGGGCATTGCGCAGGCCGATCCGCGCCAGGATCCGCTCGATGTCGCCGATTTCCTTGAGCTGCGGCTGCAGTTTCTCGAAGCGGTAACCGTCGAGCAGGCAGGTGATCGAGGTCTGGCGCGCCAGCAACACGGTTAGATCCCGCAGCGGACGGTTCAACCAGCGGGTCAGCAGGCGGCTGCCCATGGCGGTCTGGCAGCGATCGACCACCGATTGCAACGTGTTGTCGCGACCGCCAGCCAGGTTAGTGTCCAGTTCCAGGTTGCGACGGCTTGCGCCGTCCAGCACCACGGTGTCGTCCAGGCGTTCATGCCGCAGGCTGCGCAAATGGGGCAGGGCGGTGCGCTGGGTTTCCTTGGCGTAACTGAGCAGGCAACCGGCGGCGCCAATGGCCAGGGTCAGGTTCTCGCAACCGAAACCTTTCAGGTCCTGAGTGGAAAACTGCTGGCAAAGACTTTTCAGCGCCGAATCACGTTCGAAATCCCACGGCGCACGGCGACGAACCCCACGACGTTTCTCCGCCGGCAGATCCTTCGGCCAGTCGTCCGGGATCATCAGCTCCACTGGATTGACGCGCTCCAGTTCCGCCAGCAGGTTTTCCCAGCCCTTGATCTCCAGCACGGTGAAGTTGCCGCTAGTGATATCCAGCACGGCCAGACCGAACAGACGCTCGTCACCCAGCACGGCCGCGATCAGGTTGTCCCGACGCTCATCCAGCAGCGCTTCGTCACTGACCGTACCCGGCGTGATGATCCGCACCACCTGACGATCCACCGGACCCTTGCTGGTCGCCGGGTCGCCGACCTGCTCACAGATCACCACCGACTCGCCGAGCTTGACCAGTTTCGCCAGGTAACCTTCCGCGGCATGGTAAGGAATCCCACACATCGGAATCGCCTGACCGGCCGACTGCCCACGGGCGGTCAGGGTGATGTCCAGCAATTTGGCGGCTTTCTTCGCGTCTTCGTAGAAGATCTCGTAGAAGTCGCCCATGCGGTAGAACATCAGCTGGTCTGGGTGCTGGTTTTTCAGGCGCCAGTACTGCTGCATCATTGGCGTGTGGGAGGACAGATCGGAGAGCGCTTTATTCATCGGATAATCAGGCAAATTCGTTGAAAGGTGTAGGGCAAAGGAGGGGCATCGGCCCGGCTTTTCCGCGATGGGCGCAAGGTTAACATGGGCGGTCCACCCGACGCAGGCATGAAAGCCCTGCGATACATTTCTTCTGTCTATGCACGACATATGCGCAATTTATGCAATTTGGCATTTGTCTTCCACGAAAAGAACAAGCACTATGCGCTTTATGCAAAAACGCAATGTTTCTACCGTCTTAAGAGCGCTGCTCGATCAGCACGGGATCTCCCCTACGGAGCTTCACCGTCGCACCGGCGTGCCTCAATCCACTCTCTCGCGGATCCTCAGCGGGAAGATCGTCGATCCCTCGGATAAGCACATCTCGAAGATCGCCGAGTACTTCGCCGTGAGCACCGATCAGTTGCGGGGCCGTGCGGATGTCGCTCCGGCAGCCAGCACCGGGCGCGATCAATTGCATTCGGAACTCAAGGACATAAGTCTGTGGGACGACGATACGCCTGTCGATGATGACGAGGTATCGGTCCCCTTTCTTCGCGAGGTTGAATTGGCTGCAGGATCAGGAAGGTTCGTCATCGAAGAGAGCGAGCGCTCTAGTCTGCGCTTCGGCAAGCGGAGTCTGCGCCACAACGGCGTGCAGTTCGACCAGGCCAAATGCGTGACGGTGCGCGGCAACAGTATGTTGCCGGTACTGCGCGACGGCGCCACCGTCGGCGTCAATGCCGGCAAGTGCGGGATCGGCGATATCGTGGATGGCGACCTTTATGCCATCAACCATAACGGCCAGCTGCGGGTGAAACAGCTTTATCGCCTGCCTACCGGGATACGCCTGCGCAGCTTCAATCGCGATGAACATCCGGACGAGGACTACACCTTCCAGGAAATCCAGGAAGAGCAGATTGTCATCCTCGGTCACGTCTTCTGGTGGGGCATGTACGCCCGTTAACCTCACCGCTGTCAGATAAAACCCGCCATTGAGCGGGTTTTTTTTCGCCTGCCGAAAGCCGTCAGCGCCTTTGCCTGCGGGACCTTCATGCGCCAATGCATTTCAAGCGCATAAATAAATGCATTTGTGCATTGACTGTATATGCATCCATGCATATTCTTTGTCTCAAGCCGCTCAACAAAGCAGCTCGAAACGAAGCTCTTTAGTTCCACCACAAAGGCAGCGATGAACCGGCCTCAACGGTTCAGAGGGTTGGCAACTGACCCGGGTGTGCAGCGTAAAGCACCAAAAGCAGTTATCCGGCGGGCAGGGACCGCGGTCGGAAAAACAATCTGAATGGACCCGTACCGCGCCAGTAGCGTCGAAAGGTCAACGCGAAGGACCGCATTACTGAAAAGCCTGGGCGACCGGGCTTTTTGGAATGCCTGCCTACCGTCAGGTATATCAACCCCCCATTGGGGATCGACTGTGCAGCGGCCGTTGCGCAATCAAGACATTCCACTTAATAGGTAAAACCATGAACGGACTCAAGAAAATCATTGCCCCGCTGATGTTGGCTTTGGCCCTTGTCGGCCTTGCTGGCAGTGCCACCGCGGCGAACCTCCTGGTCAACGGCAGCTTTGAACAACCCGGCTGCAGCGACAGCTGCGTGCTGGACACGACGGTGAAAGCCAACTTCATCACGGGCTGGACGACCTTTCTGTCGGGTGCCGAGTATTTCAACATGCGCGCTTCGATCCCTGGATCTGCGGCAGCGGAAGGCGCAGTGATCGTCGATCTGGCTAACAACGTTTACAGCAATGGTGGCGGGATTCAGCAGAACTTTGCCACCGTGATAGGGGCCAAGTACCGATTGACTTTCAGCATGGGCAATTCGATGTACGCCAACCGATCCGGCGATGGTGTCGTGCAAGTGAAAGTGGCCGGTCAGACCGCGCTCTTCAACACACCAACGGTCAAGGGTGGCGTCGTCGAGTGGAATACCGTGACTTATGACTTCACTGCTACCACGAATCAAACAACCCTGGCCTTTTCCAACGAGCAGAACCCGTACGTCAACTTCGCTTTCATCGACAACGTGATCGTTGAAAAGCTGTAGTTCTTCGTCGATCAAAACCAGGCGGCTCATTTCCGAGAGGCGCATCTCATCGATCCCCGGGAGGCGTGACATGACAAACGAGCAACAAGCGTTGCTGGACATGCCGATCTGGCTCGTCATCGTCCTCGCCCTGGTGGGCGGGGTGTCCGGCGAAATGTGGCGCGCCGACAAGGAGGGCGCCCGTGGCTGGTCATTGCTGCGGCGTCTGGCCCTGCGATCCGGGGCCTGCATGGTCTGCGGGGTCTCGGCCATCATGCTGCTGTATGCCGCCGGCGTGTCGATCTGGACGGCTTGCGCGTTCGGTTGCCTGACGGCGATGGCCGGGGCAGATGTTGCCATTGGCCTTTATGAACGCTGGGCGGCCAAGCGGATTGGCGTTTGCGAAGTGCCGCCGCGAGATACCCGCCAGGATCACTGAACACCAAGCCCAATGGAATGGCGAGCAGCGGTGCCGACCGGCATCCGACCCGCAAGGATGCGGGTTTCCCACGGCCAGTAACTTTCACTCAAACCCGCCAACAAGCGGGTTTTTTATTGCCCGGTGAAAACACCATGAAGATCACCCCACTGATTACCCAACTGCGCGATCACTGCCCAACCCTCGCCAATCGCGTGGCTGCCGGCATCGACCTCGAAACGCTGCAAGCCAGTACCCCGTTTTCAACTCCTTGCGCCTACGTGGTGCCGATTGCCGATCTGGCGGGCGCAAACGCGGCGCAAAACGCTACGTGGCAGACCATTCGCGACCGCTTCGAAGTGACCCTGGTGCTTGACACCACCGACGCTACAAAAGCGCTGGATCTGTTGCACGACCTGCGGGCCGAACTGTGGCGGGCGCTGGTGGGTTTCAAGCCCGGCAGTGATTACGACGCCATCGCCTATGACGGCGGCGAACGGGTTTCCATCAACAGCAACCGGGTGCTGTATCGCCTGCGCTTTTTTGCCGAGTTCCAGCTCGGCCGCAATCTGCCTGGTCAGCCTGCGGAGAGCTGGCACGAACGTGAACTGGACGGTTTGTCGTCCTTTACCGGGGTCACCGTGCGGGTCGATGCGATCGATCCGGCGGACCCCAATCTGAAACGCCCAGGCCCCGACGGACGCCTGGAACTGACTTTCTCTGGAGACGTAACCCCATGAGCAAACGCATCACCGTGCTGCCGGCCCCAGGCCGCGCCGTGCCGGACCCGGAAGCGGGCGATCTATTGCCCCTCGAGGGCCGTGAAGTGCCGGACAACGCCTGGTGGCGTCGACGTCTGGCCGATGGCGATATCACTACCAAAGCCGTGAAAGCGGCGAAACCACAGGGAGCCAAATAATGGCGATCGGATTCAGCAACATCCCCGCGGACATTCGTGTTCCGCTGTTTTACGCCGAGATGGACAATTCGGCCGCCAATAGCGCGTCGTCGGCCATGCGCCGTTTGATCGTCGCTCAGGTCAACGACAACATTGCGCCGGCCGAGGTTGGCAAACTGGTGTTGGTGTCCAGCGTGGCGCTGGCCAAAAGCATTGGCGGCCAAGGCTCGATGCTCGCTTCGATGTATGAAACCTGGCGCAAGACCGACCCGATTGGCGAGATCTGGTGCCTGCCGCTGCACAACACTGAAGGCAGCATCGGCAAAGGCGTGTTGACCCTGACCGGCGCGGCCACTCAAAGCGGTGTGCTCAACCTGTACGTTGGCGGCGTGCGTGTTCAAGCAGCCATCGTCAACGGCGCCACGGCGGCTCAGGCTGCTACCGCGCTGGCGCTGAAAATCAACGCCTCGGCCGATCTACCGGTCAGCGCTGCAGCGGTTGAAGGCATCGTGACCCTGAGCGCCAAATGGACTGGCGACAGCGGTAACGACATCAGCCTTCAATTCAATCGCCTGGGCAAGAGCAACGGCGAAGAAACTCCGGCCGGCCTGACCACGGCCATCACCGCCATGACCGGCGGCGCCGGTGTGCCGGATCAGGTCGCTGCGGTAGCGGCGCTGGGCGATGAACCGTTCGAGTTCATCTGCATGCCGTGGTCGGATCTGAGCACCCTCAACACCTGGCAAGCCGTCATGGATGACAGCACCGGTCGTTGGTCGTGGGCCAAGCAATTGTTCGGTCATGTCTACAGCGCCAAGCGCGGCACCATTGGTACTTTGGTCGCTGCCGGCCAAGCGCGTAATGACCAGCACATGACCCTTCAGGCGCTGGAACCGGGTGTACCGCAACCGTTCTGGGTTCAGGCCGCTGCACTTGCTGCGCGCACCTCGGTGTTCATCTCCGCCGATGCCAGCCGTCCGACCCAAAGCGGCAGCCTGCCAGGTCTCGACCCGGCACCGGCCAGCGAGCGTTTCACCCTGACCGAGCGTCAGTCGCTGCTCAACTACGGGATCGCTACCGCGTACTACGAAGGCGGCTACGTGCGCATTCAACGTTCGATTACCACCTATCAGAAGAACGCCTACGGCCAGGCAGACAATTCCTACATGGACAGCGAAACCATGCACCAGTCGGCGTTCATCGTGCGTCGGCTGCAAAGCGTGATCACCAGCAAATACGGTCGCCACAAACTGGCCTCTGACGGCACCCGTTTCGGCGCCGGCCAGCCGATCGTGACCCCGAGCACTATTCGCGGCGAGCTGATCGCCCAGTACGCCAAGCTCGAACTGGAAGGCCACGTCGAAAACGCCGAGCTGTTCGCCGAGCACTTGATCGTCGAGCGCGACGTGCAGGACCCGAGCCGGGTCAACGTGCTGTTCCCGCCGGATTACATCAACGGTCTGCGCGTGTTCGCGCTGCTCAACCAATTCCGTCTGCAGTACGACGACGCAGCCTGATCGCTGCCTTTGACTGTGTGATTTCAGCCCACCTCGCGTGGGCTTTTTATTTGAAGGGAGAAACACTATGGGTCAACTGATTGCGGGCACCTGCTACGTCAAAGTGGACGGCGCTCAACTGACTATCAATGGCGGCTGCGAAGCGCCGTTGCTGGCTGTGAAACGGGAAACCGTCGTACCGGGTTTCTACAAGGAAACCGACATTGCCCCGTCGTTCAAAGTGACGGCGCTGCACACCGCGGACTTCCCGCTCAAGCAACTGATCGCAGGTTCCGACATGACCGTCACCTGCGAATTCAGCAACGGCAAAGTCTACGTACTGGCCGGCGCCTACCTGGTTGAAGAGCCTGTCTCCAAAGGCGATGACGCCACCATCGAACTGAAATTCGAAGGCATCAAGGGGACCTGGCAATGACGGGCGCCGTGAAGCTTCAAGTCGCGATCGAAGCTCACGGCGAGCCCTTGACCGAACTCAACCTGCGCCGCCCGACGGTGCAGGAAGTTCGAGCGATCAAGGCGCTGCCGTACAAGATCGACAAGAGCGAAGAAGTCAGCCTCGACATGGACGTCGCGGCCAAATACATCGCGGTGTGCGCCGGCATCCCGCCGTCGTCGGTCAATCAGTTGGACCTGGCTGACCTCAACGCGCTGAGCTGGGCTGTCGCGAGTTTTTTCATGAGTGCGGCGTCGGAGCCATCACCGACCTGATTTCAGTCGCCTATGACCTGGCCTGGTTCTGGAAGGTTGACCCCGAACAGATGATGGCCAGGCCTTTGGATGTGCTCCGCGAATCGCTGGAGCACGCGCAACGGATCAATGCGATGCAGCAGGTGCAGTGATGGCAGACGAAGACACGATAAAAAAATCGGTGCTGTTGACCGGCATCGACGAACTGTCCCCCAAGCTCAAAGCCCTTGTTTCGAAGGTCGACAGCTTCAAAAGTAACCTTGAGCAGGTCGGCCTCGGCAAGCTGGATATCAGCGGTCTGTTCAAGGGCGGTAGCGTGATCACGCCGTTCGTGGAGGGGATCAAGGCGTCCGATGCGTTCAAGGGTAAATTGGCAGAGGTCAGTGAGTCGGCCAAGGCGGTTGACCTGCCGAGCGCACCCGAGAGCGCCGCGCAAGGCATGAATATTTTCAGCGCGTCGATGGCCAAGGTCTCGACCTCCATCGACGCCGCGCTGGCACCGGCGGTCGCCACGCTAGTGGTCGGTCTTGAGCCCTTGTTGACTGGTATCGGCAGCTTGCTCAACGACAACCCGAAACTGGTGGAAGGACTGGCAATCGGTGCCATGGCGTTCTCGGCGATGCAAACCGCCGTGACCGGTGCGACCCAGGTTTTCGACCTGATGAACAGGGTGCTCAAGACCAATCCGATCATGCTGATTGCCATGGGCGTCGCGTTGGCGGCCGGTTTGATCATTGGCAACTGGACGCCGATTTCAGCGTTCTTCATCAACCTTTGGGACGGCGTGAAAAATGTCGCCACGAAGGCCATGGCGGTGTTGAACACGGTATTCAGCTGGACGCCGCTCGGCATGATGATCGCCAATTGGACGCCAATTGCCGGGTTCTTTTCCGTTATCTGGGAGGACATAAAAGCGGTGACCGCGTCGGTGGTGGGCTTCCTCAAAACGGCTTTTTCCTGGACGCCCTACGGGATGATCATCGACAACTGGGCCGGGTTGACCGGTCTGTTCTCGGCGATCTGGGAATTGCTCAAGGCCCTGACGGTGCCGGTGATCGACTTCCTCAAAGGCCTGTTCGACTGGACGCCGCTGGGCATGCTCATCAACAACTGGGGAGCCATCAGCGCGTTCTTCGATCCGCTGTGGACCGCTCTGCAAGCCTCGGCGCAAGTGGTGAAGGATTTCTTCATCAGTGTGTTCGAGTGGTCGCCGATGACGCAGATCGCGGCCAATTGGCAACCGATCAGCGAGGTGTTTTCGGCGTTGTGGGGCGTGGTGCAAGTATTGGCCGCGCCGGCGCTGGAGTTCCTGCACGGGATGTTCGAATGGTCACCGCTGGGGAAAATCATCAAGAACTGGGAACCGATCACCGAGTGGTTCAGCGATCTGTGGAAAAAGCTCCAGGACGTCATCGCGCCGATCAAGGAATTATTCGAAGGCGGCTTCGCGGGCGTGATCGCCAAAGTCACCGGCAAGGTCGAAGGCCTGACCGAGGCGCAGAAGCAAACCAATACCGAAGGCAAGGGTGAACTGGCATCGGCGTTCTTTGGCGCCAGCACCGAGCCGGCGTCGAATACAGAGTTGGTGCCCGGCAGCTTGCCGCAAAAACCGTCGATGCTGACGGGCTCGTTGACGCAAAACTCCAGCGCGCTGATCCAGCAAACTGTCGCCAACAACCGCACGCAACTCGAAGGCGGCCTGACCGTGCGCTTCGAAAACGCGCCGGCCGGCCTGCGCACCGATCAGCCGCAAACCAATCAACCGGCGCTGGCGCTGAGCTCTAGCATCGGCTACCGCTCACTTTCCCTGGGAGGCTCCAATGAGCTGGCGTGACCGTTTATTGCCGGCGTCCTTTCGAGGTGTCGGTTTCTGGGTCGATCAGGCGAAAACCCCGGTCGGCAAAAAGGGCCAGTTGCACGAGTATCCGCAGCGCGACCTACCGTTTTTCGAGAACCTTGGCCAGCAGGCGAAGATCCACGATCTGACGGTGTTCATCGTCGGTCCCGATTGCCTGGAACAGCGCGACAAGCTGCTCAAGGCGCTGGAGCAGGGCACTGGTGAACTGGTCCACCCCTGGCTGGGACGGCTGCAGGTCAAGGTCGGCGAATGCGACATGACCCATACCCGCCAGGACGGCGGGCTGGTGACGTTTGCGCTGAAGTTTTACCCCGATGAACCGTTGCCGTTTCCGACGGCTACGGTCAGCACCCAGCAAGTGTTGTTGGTATCGGCTGACCATTTCCTGGGTTCGGCGGTGGCACGTTTCGAAGATGCGATGATCTTGATCAAGGCCGCGCGGATTGGCATTGCCGACCTGCGCAACAGCATCAAGGACATCTACGGTGTCATCCAGCAACAGCTGCAACCACTGATCGATCAATACAAGCAGATCAGCGATTTGGTCAAAGCGGTCAAGGAGTTGCCCAAGGAAGTGGTAGCCGAATTCAAGGGATTGGTCGGCGACATCAAGGAACTCAAGGACTTTGCCCGTGACGGCTATCGTGGCGTGATTGCCAAGGTCTCCCAGCAGGTCGAAGCTATCCGCAAGACCGATGCACCGAAAATCACCACCGGCAAAGACACCACCGCCGCGGCCCAGGCCCTGGCCAATCTGGTGCAGGACACCTTGCTGGTGCACGCCGCCCAATGGGTCGCCGCGATGCCGGTGGCCTCCAAGGTGGTCAAGCTCGGTTCCACGCCGTCGCTGGAGCAACAAGCCGTGCAACCGGTGCAGCGCCAGGCCGTACCGGTCGCCGACGATGTGCTGGCGTTGCGCGCAGCCCTCGATGAGGCGATCCGGCAAGCATCGAACAAGGCTGATCCGGCGCACTATCAGGCCATGACGGACCTGCGGCATAAGCTCAATGCGCATCTGACGGCGGTTGCATCGTCGGGTGTCAGGCTGGTGAGCAAGTCGTTCCAGGAGAGTTTTCCGGCCCTGGTCGTCGCCTACAAGCAATTGGGCGATGCGACGCGGGTGGAGGAAGTGATCCAGCGCAACGGCGTTGTTCATCCGGGTTTCACCCCGCCGAATGACCTGAAACTCTCCGGGGAGTAAGCCATGAGTGAACTGGATAACAAGGTCACCCTGACCGTTGATGGTCTGGAGTATGGCGGTTGGAAAAGTGTGCAAATCACTGCCGATCTGGAGCGTCAGTTCCGCACCTTCAAACTCGACATCACCTGGCAATGGCCGGGGCAGACCCTGGTTCGGCGGATTCAACCCGGCGCGCCGTGCGAGGTGCGGATCGGCAACGATCTGGTACTGACCGGGTATGTGTTCAAAGCGCCGATCAGTTACGACGGGCGACAAATCAGCCTGAGCGTCGAAGGCAGTTCGAAAACCCAGGACCTGGTGGATTGCGCCGCGACCAACCGTCCCAACCAATGGCACCAGCAATCGTTGCTGAGCATCGTCGAGGCGCTGGCGTCGTCGTATTCGGTCTATGTGGCCAGTGAAATTCCGGAAACCGCCCGGCTCGGCAGTCACTCCATCGTGCCGGGGGAAACGGTCTTCCAGTCCATCGACCGGTTGCTGACGTTGTTCCGGGTGTTTTCCACCGATGATGCCCAGGGCCGGGTGATACTGGCCCGGCCGGGCAGCGGTGGGCGCGCCAGTGATGTGCTGGAACTGGGCAAGAACATTCTCTCGGCCAGCGCGCCGATGGATTACAGCCAGGTGTTCTCCGAATACCGGGTCATCGGCCAGCAAAAGGGTAATGACCAGAAGAGCGGGGCGGCGGTCAGCGAGGTCGAGGCGGTGTCCACCGACCTGGGCTTCAAGCGCAAACGGGTCACCGTGATCAATGAAGGCATGCAGATCACCTCCGAGCTGGCGCTGCAACGGGCCAACTGGGAAGCCGGCACTCGCGTCGGCAAGGCCCTGACTACTACTTACCAAGTGCAAGGCTGGCGGCAAGCCAATGGCGATTTGTGGCGCCACAACACACTGGTCAGAGTCAAGGACCCGGTGCTGGAAGTGGATGGCGACAGGCTGATCTCCAAAGTCACTTACTCGCTCTCGGCGCAGGGCTCCGTCACCACCTTGCAAGTCGCGCCGCCGCATACCTTCGACGCCAATCCGACGCCGCCCAAGAAAGCTTGAGCCCGACACGCAAAACTGTGGGAGCGAGCTTGCTCGCGATGACGGCCTCACCTTCACCGACGATGTCGCCTGACCCACCGCTATCGCGAGCAAGCTCGCTCCCACAGGGGATCTCCTGTGGGAGCAAATGCCGTGACCGGCGCCGCTCCCACCAGCCTGACCTTGAAGGAAACCCAATGAGCCTACTGACACGCCTCCTGGCGCGCGGCACTGTCGTGCTCGCCAACTCGGCTACCAAGCTTCAATCGCTGCAAATGCGCCTCACCGCCGGCGAAGTGAACGACGACATGGAGCACTTCGAACCCTACGGTTTCACCAGCAATCCGCTGGCCGGCGCTGAAGGCATCGCCACGTTTCTGGGCGGTGATCGTTCTCACGCCATCGTGCTGGTGGTCGCCGACCGCCGCTATCGCCTCAAGGCACTGGCCCAGGGCGAAGTAGCGATCTACACCGACGAAGGCGACAAGATCCACTTCAAGCGTGGACGGATCATCGACATCGAAACCGCCACCCTGAACATCCGTGCCAGCACCGCTGTGAACATCGCCACCCCGACCCTGACCCAGACCGGCAAGATCGTCTCCCAGGGCGACCAGGTCGCGGGCGGCATCAGCCAGATCAAGCACGTGCACGTCGGCGTGCAGGCGGGCAACGGCCAGACCGGCGTGCCGGCGGGAGGCCAGTGATGTTTATCAGCCAAAACCTCCACGCCGCACTGACCCGTTCAGTGCTGATCAGCCTGTTCACCTGGCGCCGCGCCGCCGATGACGATGCCCTCGATGACGAAGAACGTTTCGGCTGGTGGGGCGACACCTTTCCTACGGTCGCGGACGACCGTATCGGCTCACGCCTTTGGCTGCTGCGGCGGGTCAAGCTGACCCGGCAGACCCAGATGGACGCCGAGTTCTACGCCCGCGAAGCCTTGCAATGGCTGATCGACGACGGCCATTGCAGCGCCATCGACATCATCAGCGAACGCCTCGACGCCCAGCGCCTGGACATCAACCCTGATAACAGCTGGCAGGTGATCTATGCCGTTTGAAACCCCTTCGCTGCCGGTGCTGATCACGCGCACCCAAAGCGACCTGGCCAGCGATTCGCTGCGCCAGTCCGATGCGCAAGTGCTGGCCCGTACCCTCGGTGGTGCCGCCTATGGCCTGTATGGTTACCTCGACTGGATCGCCGAGCAGATCCTCCCGGACAAGGCCGATGAATCGACCCTGGAACGGATCGCCGCACTGCGTCTGAATCAGCCGCGCAAAGCCGCGCAATCGGCCAGTGGCAGCGTCAGCTTTACCGCCAGCGCTGGCGCTGTGCTGGACGTCGATACGCTGCTGCAATCGAACGACGGTCGCATTTACAAAGTCACTTCCGCCCGCACCACCAGCAATGGCTTGAACAGCACCACCATCGCCGCCCTCGACGCCGGCAGCCTCGGGAATGCCGACGCCGGCATGACGCTGATTCCGGTGCAGCCGATTCTGGGCATTATCGGCAACAGCTTCACGGTGCTGGCGCCGGGGTTGACCGGCGGTATCGCTCGGGAAAGTCTGGAGTCCCTGCGGTCCCGGGTGATTCGTTCTTACCGGATCATTCCTCACGGCGGTTCGGCGCAAGACTACGAAACCTGGGCGCTCGAATGTCCGGGGGTGACCCGTGCGTGGTGTCGCGGCAGCTATCCCGGTCCCGGCATTGTCAGTCTGTACATCATGCGCGACGACGATGCGCAACCCGTCCCCAATCCCGAGCAACTGGCTGAAGTTCAGGCCTACATCGAACCTCTGCGCCCGGTCACCGCCGAATTGCGTGTGCTGCCGCCGGTACAAGTGCCGGTGACCTACCGACTGAGCCTGAAGCCCGACACCACGGCCGTACGCGCCGCCGTTGAGGCGCAACTGCGCGACCTGCATAACCGCGAAGGAGGCCTGGGCGACACCCTGCTGGTGAGTCACATCCGTGAAGCCATCAGCAGCGCAACAGGTGAAAGTGATCACGATCTCAAATCACCTACCGCCGACGTCGAAGCCGAGAGCAACCAGTTGCTGACCTTCGGAGGTTGCGTATGGCAGTGATCAGAACCGCCGCGCAATACCAGGCCCAACTGCGCAGCCTGCTACCCAGCGGCCCCGCGTGGGACCCGGAGCGGGTCCCGGAACTCGAAGAAGTCCTTCAAGGCGTCGCCCAGGAACTGGCCCGCCTCGACGCTCGCGCCGTCGACCTGCTCAACGAAATGGACCCCGCCGGCGTCAGTGAACTGGTACCGGATTGGGAGCGGGTGATGAACCTGCCCGACCCGTGCCTAGGTGCGACGCCACTGTTCGACGACCGCCGCCTCGCCGTACGCCGGCGACTGCTCGCTGTTGGCAGCCAGGCCATCAGCTACTACGTCGAGATCGCCAAGAGTCAGGGTTACCCGAACGCCACCATCACCGAGCTTGAAGTCCCGCGAATGGGACGGGCCCGGTTTGGCCAGGCGCATTTTGGAACATGGCAGGCGCATTTCATGTGGACGCTGAACACCGGTGGCCGCCTGCTGCTGGGCCGACGTTTCGGCGCCAGCTACTGGGGCGAACGCTTCGGCATGAACCCGGGTTCTGCGCTGGAATGCCAGATCCATCGCAGCGCTCCGGCGCATACCAAGGTGCACATCAATTATGACTAGGGAGTAGAGGGATGGACTATCCGAAAAGTGTGCCCAGCGCCGGGTTGGTGAATGGGAAGTTTGTGGATGAAAACCCGTTGATGGGGACGCCGGGGTCGTTGATTCCGGCGGACTGGGGGAATGGGGTGACGCAGGAGATTGTGAATGTCATCAAGGCGGGGGATTTGACTCCGGATGAGACGAAGTTCGACCAATTGCTGCTGGCCATTCAGAGCGTTTCGGCCAAGGGCTGGAATCTGGATTCGGCGTTGCCGATCGGCTCTCTGCCGTCGGCCACCGTGGCGACGGCGGATGGGCGTTTGCCGGTGACCCCTGCGGCGGTTTCGACCAGTGGCGGCCGGGTGTCGATTCCGGTGGGAGTGTTGGTCAGCATTGGCCAGGAAGTCGTCGCGGGGCAGTTGGGCAGGGCGCGGACGTTTACTACCCAAGCGTGGAGCAGTGCGGATTTGATGCCGACCTCCAGCTACTTTCTTCGGGCGCAGGTGATCGGTGGGGCGCTGACCTTTTACATGCAGCGCGGAACAATCTATGACGCCGCGCCCGAAGGTTTGAAGGGCACTGTCAATGGCGGGGCGGGGGGCGGTTTTCAGTCCACGCCACTGGACCTCTGCATTGCTTGGGTGGTGACGGCTGCGCCGGGTTCCGTGCCGGTCATCAGGCCGATCTACAATCGTAATCGGTTGGCGTGGACGCAAACTGTCAACGGCAACGGTGTGGTTTACCTACCTCTGGATCCTCATGCCCGGGCGGCACGTCTGGTGGTGGGGAACCCGACGCCTTCGGCGACGGAGATCTCCGGGGTGTCGTTTGCGCCAACAGGTTGGGTTGGCGGCAACTACTGCTTTCTCTCACCGGCGCTGACCACCAGTTCCAATCACGATGGTGGTTGGACGACTCCGATGCCGTGCGTGATCTTCACCAATAACTTTGTCAACGACGCCACGGTCACGACCCTGACCGCCAGTTTCGACCATTCGCAATTGCGCTCGTTGTGGCAGTCCTACCAGGCCGAACACATGCTCGGTTCGACCAGCGCCGTCAGCGATGAATTGCTGTTCAGTATGGGGATCAAGAACCACCCCGTGTCTGATTACGCCACTGGAATCGCGGTCAACTTCGCGGCGGCAGTTAATGTCAGTCTTTCCTGGGAGTTGATTCGATGAACGTTATTCAAGAGCTTCATCAGTTTGAGGACGGTCTGCGTCCCGCACAGCCTTCTGCCGCCCATGACTGGGACGGTGAGAAATGGGTGCTGGACGCCGCGAAAATCGCTCTGCTGGAACAACAGGAAACCGAACGCCTGTGCGCCAAAGTCGATGCTGCTGCAGACAAAGCACGCACTGCTCTGGCCGGTGATCCACTCAAGGCAATGGAATATGCTCAGGCCGCCGTTGCCGCCCAAGCCTACAAGGAGGCAGGCTACCCGAAAAAGGACGTGCCGATGGCCGTCTCCGCATGGGTCGTTAAAGGCCGGACGGCCAAGCAAGCCGCTGAGCAGATCCTGAGCAAAGCCGCACAGTTGAGCGACCATCTGCGCACCCTGCGCACCCTGCGCCTCAAGGCCAAAATGCAAATCCGCGCGCACGCGGCCAAGGGCAAGATAGATCTGGCCCGCAGCGCTGGCGATGAAGCGTTGGTGGCTATTCGTGAATTCGTCAGTGGCTCGGCTGACTAGGCGAGAGCCCTTCAATTCCCCTGTTCAGGCCCACGTATTCGTGGGCCTTTTTCTTTCTTGAAAAAAACCGTGGGCGCGATTGCACCGCTAACTGCGTCGACACGGACCATTTGTTATTTCAGAGGAGAGATAGACGTATGGACTATCCAAAAAGCGTGCCCAGCGTCGGGCTGGTCAATGGCCGGTTCGTCGATGAAAACCCCGTGGCCGGGACGCCGGGATCGTTGATTCCGGCAGTTTGGGGCAACAGCGTTACCCAAGAGATTGTGAGTGTTATCGAAGGCGGCGGACTGGTTGCCTCTGAAGCGGATACCAGCCAGTTGCTCAAGGCCATCGAGGCGATTGTCGGCACGGCCAGCCCGATCCGTTCGGTGGTGACTCGGCTCAGTACATCCAAGACGCTGAGTGAGCAAGAGCTCGGTTTTGTCCTGATCGACGGCAGCCCCGGTGCCATGACGGTCACTCTGCCCGCGGCGAATGCCGGACTTGGTGTGCGCGACGTCATTCTGCGTCGCGTGGATAACAGCGGCAATCGCCTTGTCGTCCGGGCCGGCGGCACGGATCGCATTCGATTCCATACCCAACTTTCGCCGTCCGGCTATCCCTTTTTAGTGTTAATGGGGAGCGGTGACTGGTGGCATTTGCGCAGTACCGGTGACGGCAGTTGGTGGCCGGTCGGACGGTATGATGCCGCCCCTCTCGGGCGGCTGGTGTTAGATACGACCGTGCTGATCAGTCCAGGCGGTTATGGAGCGCTGAATGGCAGTCTGTTGCTGCGCAGCGAATGGCCGTGGCTGTGGGACTTCGCCCAGTCCTCGGGGGTGCTGACCACTGAAGCCGGTCGTGCGGGCAGGGAGGGTGGATGGACCAGTGGCGATGGCGCGCTGAACTTTCGCATTCCGGAAGTGCGTGGCGAGTTTCTGCGTGTCCTTGACGAGTCCAGAGGTCTGGATGTCGGGCGCACAGCGGGCAGTCTTCAGGGGCATTCCCTACAAAGCCACAACCACTATCTGCCAACCAGTACGGGTTCTTCCTTCCGTCCGGCACCTGCGATTCCGGATGGTATCTGGAATGCTTCAAGCGACGTCAATTTTTACCCAACCAGTGGATCGATCGCGACGACGTACCCTAATCCGGCGTTCGATTCTGATACCTACATAGGCAACATCGGTAATTTTTCGGGAGAAACACGCCCGCGAAACATCGCTTATCCCGGCCGTATCAAACTGATCTGAGGTGCACATGTTCAATTATCTGATGGACGACAGCGGTGCGCTGTTCGGGCCTGTCGAGTTTCCGGTCGTGCCGGGTGTCGGCGTGCAACTGCCGAGCAATGCCATGGCATTGAGTATCGAACTTTCTCCACCGCCCGGCGGATTTGCCTGGGCTTATGTCAAGGGTGCCTTGCAACAACAAGCCGACTTTCGCGGTGATGTCTATCGCACCGACACGGGGTTCAGGGAAACATGGACGACGTTGGGAGAGTTGCCGGAAGGTTTTACCACGCAACCGTGGCCGGGCGGTTTTCACAGGTGGATCGATAACGCGTGGCAAGTCGATGAAGCGGCCCGGTTGATGGATTTCAAAAAAATCATTCTCGACCAGCGCGATACTCTTCTTCGTGACGCTGTACGGCGCATTGCGCCCCTCCAATACGCCGAAGACATCGGCGATGCCAGCCATCAAGAGCAACTGCAATTGCTGGAATGGAAACTCTACAGCGTGGAGTTGAATCGCATCGAACAACAGACCGGTTTCCCCAGTGAGATCACCTGGCCTGTTGTGCCAAGCTCGGCGGAACAAGCCTGAGTTCTACACAAGGAAAAGTGCAATGGATTATCCACGGAGTGTACCCAGCGCCGGGTTGGTGAATGGAAAGTTTGTCGATGAAGACCCTGTGACGGGGGCGCCTGGGTCTTTAATTCCGGCGAGTTGGGGTAATGGAATAACCCAGGAAGTAGTAAGTGTTATCCAGGCCGCTGGAATAACCCCCGCGGAAGGGATCAATAATCAGCTTCTTACAGCATTGCGGGGCAGTGGTCTGTTTGTCACTGCCCCGCAGTTCGACAATGACAATACCGTCGCAACAACTGAGTTTGTAACCCGTAGCGGGCTGCAATATTCAGGTTTTGCGTCTTATGGCGTGGGTACTGCGCTGGCAGCGTCCAATGTGGGGGGAATTGCCAGCTTCTCCAGTACCGCACCGATAACGACGACGTTACCTGCGACCACCGGAATTGCGCATGCGAGCACCCTGCATGTCATCAATGCCGGGTCGGGAGCGCTGACAGTAACGACTGCTGGCGGTGCAGACATCATCAAGCTATCCAACGGGGCGACCGGACCGATCATTCTGGGTCTGGGAGATACGGCGGAGTTCATCAAGCTGGACAATCAGTGGCGTCTGGCAGGTGGCACGATCAGCCTGAGATATTCACCGTTGTTCTCGGGTATGACCGGCAACCCCGGTTACCAGAAGTACTCCAGCGGCAATATCGATCAATGGGGTTACGGTACGACAGATGCCAACGGGGAGGTTTTTGTCACCTTTCCGATTTCGTTTCCAACCGCCTTTGTTTCTGTCGTTGCTACTCATGTCGGCGGTGATGGCGCGATGGTCATCATGTTGGCTGGTACTGCCACGAAACAGGGCTGCCGATTGAAGGTTCGGGACATGGGTGGCTCTGTCAGGGCCGGATGGGGTGTCACGTATTTTGCCAAGGGCTATTAAATGAACGAGTTCAATGTTTTGTTTAGCGCGAGTACTTGCGGTGTTTATGTTCCAGGAATCAATACGTCGGATATTCCTTCCGATGTCATTGAGATTCCACAGGCGTACTGGGTTTCGCTCCTCCAGCAACTGGCTGTAACCCCGAAGTTGATTTCGGTGCGAGCCGATAACGGCTATCCCGTTCTTGTGGATACACCGCCTCTGGTGCCGGAGGAAGCAGCGACGGCCGAGCGCCTTTGGCGTGACACTCAGTTATCGGCCACCGACGGTATGGTCGCCCGCGACAGGGACGAACTGGAGGACGGCGGTGGCACGACGCTGACCACCGAGCAATACGCCGAGTTGCAGGCCTATCGCCGTGCACTTCGGGATTGGCCGCAAGGGTCGTTTTTTCCTTTCACTGAACATCGACCCACTACGCCACTTTGGCTGAATGGATATCTTTGACACGAACCAGACACTCGTCAGGCCCTGGGGGCTATATGACCGTTACGCAGCAACAACTACAGATCGTTATGCCCAACGCCCGCTCCCAAGCGGGCGTTTTCATTTCCGTCCTGAACACAGCCATGTCTCACCGCAACATCAACACCCCAAAACGCATCGCCGCCTTCCTTGCGCAAGTCGGTCACGAGTCGGGGCAGTTGCAGTACGTGCGTGAGTTGGGCAGCGCTCAATATTTGAGCAAGTACGACACTGGCGCACTGGCTGTGCGCCTTGGCAATACGCCAGAGCCTGACGGTGACGGTCAAAAGTATCGTGGTCGTGGCCTGATCCAGATCACCGGCCGCAACAACTACTGCCGATGCAGCCTCGGGCTGTTCGGCGATGAACGTCTGTTGTCACTGCCTGAACTACTGGAACAACCGCAATGGGCCGCCGAATCGGCCGCGTGGTTCTGGGAGCAAAATGGCTTCAACGAACTGGCCGACCGCGACCAGTTCAACAGCATCACCCGCCGCATCAACGGCGGCCTGAACGGTTTGCAGGATCGCTTGCAACTCTGGGCGCGGGCGAGGGCGGTGTTATGCCAGCCTTCGGTTTGATCCCGATGTCTTGCCGCGTCATTGGCGTTGTTCTGTTTCTGGCTGTGTTGGCCGGTGGTTCAGCGGCGCTGGCCTGGCAGTTTCAGGATTGGCGGTATGGCCGGCAGCTGGCGGAAAAGGCCAAGCTGCACGCCGAGGCACTGAATCAGCTGACTCTGGCAGCCGCAACGCAGCAACAGGCCGAGCAGGACAAGCGTCTAGCACTGGAGCAGCGTCTTTCGACCAGCGAACAAACCCATTACCGAGCGCTTAGCGATGCCCAACGTGATCAAGGTCGCCTGCGCGATCGTCTTGCCACTGCTGATGTGCGCTTGTCAGTCCTCCTCGATGCCCATGACGCTGCCTCTGTCTGTGCAGTGCCAACCGCCTCCGGAGCCAGCCGCGTGGATCATGGAGCAGCGCGCGCCCGACTTGACCCGGCGCATGCTCAACGAATTGTCGCCATCACCGATGCCGGTGACCGCGGACTGATTGCCTTGCAGGCCTGTCAGGCTTATATCAGAGCCCTCGCTCGCTAACATTTTGATCGATCCTGCGCCTTGCAAGCGCGTTACGCTCGTGTACGGTAGTTCTCATTCCGCTTGCTCAGGAGATGACCGTGAAAGAAATCACCCAACTGGCCGCTGAACTTGGCAGGCGCTTGCAGGTTCTCAATGCCCACGTTAGCGCCGCCGAGTCCTGCACCGGCGGCGGGATCAGCGAGGCGATCACCCGGATTCCGGGGAGTTCGGCATGGTTTGAGGCTGGTTATGTCACCTATTCCAATCGCCAGAAAACCGAGCAATTGAATGTCCCGGTCGAGTTGTTTGCAACGGTGGGGGCGGTCAGTCGCGAGGTGGTCGAGGCCATGGTCCGCGGCGCGCAGGAGAAAAGCCGGGCGCGATTTGCCGTGGCGGTCAGCGGTGTGGCGGGACCGGATGGCGGTTCGCCGAGCAAGCCGGTGGGCACCGTGTGGCTGGCCTGGGGCGTTGGTGAACAGGTGTTCAGCGAGGTGCAGTACTTTCCCGGCAACCGTGACGAGGTCCGCCGACAAACGGTGAAGGCCGCGCTAGAGGGGCTGCTGCGCCATGCCGCTGGAGAAATCTCAAATCAGGGGTAGGCGATCCTGAAACGCTGTGGAATAATACTGGCTACTTATACAGGTGTTGGCCGTCAGGCCTTATTGATTACGTGAGGACTTTAATGGACGACAACAAGAAGAAAGCCTTGGGTTCGGCAATGTGTAAGATCGAACGTCAATTCTGCAATGGTGCCGTAATGCGTATGGGCGATCAGGACCGTCAGGCGATCCCGGCTATCTCCACTGGCTCTCTGGGTCTGGACATCGCGCTCGGCATTGGCGGTCTGCCAAAAGGCCGTATCGTTGAAATCTACGGTCCTGAATCCTCCGGTAAAACCACGCTGACACTGTCGGTGATCGCCCAGGCTCAAAAAGCCGGCGCGACCTGCGCATTCGTCGACGCCGAACACGCCCTCGACCCTGAATACGCCGGCAAACTGGGCGTCAACGTCGACGACCTGCTGGTTTCGCAGCCGGACACCGGCGAGCAAGCCCTGGAAATCACCGACATGCTGGTGCGTTCCAACGCGGTTGACGTGATCATCGTCGACTCCGTGGCGGCTCTGGTTCCAAAGGCTGAAATCGAAGGCGAAATGGGTGACATGCACGTGGGCCTGCAAGCCCGTCTGATGTCCCAGGCGCTGCGTAAAATCACCGGTAACATCAAGAACGCCAACTGCCTGGTTATCTTTATCAACCAGATCCGTATGAAAATCGGTGTGATGTTCGGCAGCCCGGAAACCACCACCGGTGGTAACGCGCTGAAGTTCTACGCTTCGGTTCGTCTGGACATCCGCCGTACCGGCGCGGTGAAAGAAGGTGACGAGGTTGTCGGTAGCGAAACCCGCGTCAAGGTTGTGAAGAACAAGGTGGCTTCGCCGTTCCGTCAGGCCGAGTTCCAGATTCTTTACGGCAAAGGCATCTACCTCAACGGCGAGATGATCGACCTGGGCGTGCTGCACGGTTTTGTTGAGAAGTCCGGCGCCTGGTATGCCTATGAAGGCACCAAGATCGGTCAGGGCAAGGCTAACTCGGCCAAGTTCCTGGCAGACAATCCGGAAATCGCCGCCAAGCTCGAGAAGCAGCTGCGCGACAAGTTGCTGACTCCAGCGCCGGACGTTAAAGCATCGCCAGTCAAAGAGACTGCTGATGACCTGGCTGACGCTGATATCTGATTGATCCGATGACCGCCGTACTCGATACACTCGTCGCGGTGCGGCGAACCGCAATGGACCTGCTCGCGCGACGCGAGCACGGTCGAGTCGAGTTGACGCGTAAACTGCGTCAACGCGGCGCCCTCCCTGAAATGATCGACACGGCACTCGACCGTTTGACGGAAGAAGGCCTGCTGTCCGAATCCCGTTATCTCGAAAGCTTTGTTTCCTACCGTTCCCGTTCCGGTTATGGCCCTTTGCGTATTCGTGAAGAGTTGAGCCAGCGCGGCCTGCAGCGTACTGACATCGAACTTGCTTTGCGCGAGAGCGGTATCAACTGGCAGGAACAACTGGAAGACACCTGGCGGCGAAAGTTTTCCGGGCATTTACCGATAGACGCCCGGGAACGTGCCAAACAAGGCAGGTTCCTGAGTTATCGGGGATATTCCATGGAAATGATCAGCCGCTTGTTCAGCGGCCGAGGGATGGACGATTGACTGAAACGGCTCGCTATTTCGATAGCGGGCCGTTTTTTTATCTACGTAACTTTGGACGGTTCCCGCGTGCGCTGTTGCGCCTGGAGGTTGGACTGCGCCCAGTTTTCCGGCAGGTTGATGTAGTCCACCAGTTCCCGCAGGCGTCCATGATCACGGGCGTTGAAGGTGAAGGCGAGTCGCGCCAGGTGGCTGAACTGCGGTTCGTCGTGTTCCTCTCCGCTGTAAGCATGTTGATGGAAATGATCGCTCAGACACAGGTCGGCAAATGCCTCCTGCATGTGTTCGAGCGCCTGCTCGCTGAGCTTGTGATTCATGCGAATCACGAATTGATGCTTGAGCCAGCGGCTGGAGTGGAAGTTGCTGTAGAACTGATTGATCTGCTCCACAGCCTCTTCCGCGCTGTAGACCAGACTGACGAGCTTCATATCGGTCGGCAGGATGTAGCGATTCTCCTCCAGTTGATGGTGGATGAAGTCCAACGCACCTTGCCAGAACTTGCCGCCGGGAGCATCCAGCAATATCACGGGCACCAGCGGGCTTTTGCCAGTCTGGATCAGTGTCAGCACTTCCAGCGCTTCATCCAGGGTACCGAAACCGCCAGGGCACAGGACCAGAGCATCGGCTTCCTTGACGAAGAACAGCTTGCGGGTAAAGAAGAAGTGGAAGGGCAGCAGATTGGTGGTGCCATTGACGGTGGGATTGGCATGCTGCTCGAAGGGCAGGGTGATATTGAATCCCAGGCTGTGTGCCAGGCCAGCACCTTCGTGGGCCGCCGCCATGATGCCGCCACCGGCACCGGTGATGACCATCAGGTCTGAGCGCGCCAGCGCGGCGCCAAGTTCTCGGGCCAGACCGTACAGAGGATGTTCTATCGGTGTTCGGGCCGAGCCGAAAACGGTGACCTTGCGGCGCCCCCTGAATTGCTCCAGAACACGGAAAGCGTGTTCCAGTTCACGCAGGGCTTGCAGGGTGATCTTGGCATTCCAGCGGTTGTGATCTTCCTGGGCCATGCGTAGCACGGTCAGGATCATGTCGCGGTAGATCGGGATGTTCGGGCTGTTGGGTGAAACCAGGTTGAGTTGCTCTTCGACCTTGCTGATGAGGTCGTGGCCGCTTTCTTCAAAATGACGGCTCAGGAGGTCATTCGGTTGGTAAGGCATCAACTTCTCCTTCCATACAGGCTCTGTTTTTCCCTTGGGTGAAGGAAACATTCGCACAACAAGACGCGCAACGGGCAGCCCCTTTCCTGCCCTGAAAAGTGAACGTGAACACTATGAATCTAGACCCTCGCAGAGATTTTCGCTGACTTGATCATTGCGCCGCGAAGTCTTTCCTGGCAACCGCTTATTGGCGATTTGCAAGGTGCTTTCACCGCTCGTCTGAACGCAAGGCGAGTGTACGACAGTCTGATTTACTAAATTACAGGCAGGGCAACGACAACTTTGCGTCAAAGGCAGGACGCACGTTACAAGCGGTTCAAGGATTTTATCGCTCAAGCAAGGGCGAAGTGCACGGAGGCGGGATGTTATGACCAGAGTCATTCTGGAGATCGATACGCAACTGTATCGATTGCTGAAATCATCAGCCGAGACCAATCATTTGAGTCTCGAAGAAGAGTGCTGCCGGCGTCTGGAGGGGGCCGGCCGACGTTCCCGTTATTTGCAGGCGTTGTTGGCAGAACTGCGCGCCGAGGATGAACAGCGGCGCGCCACTTCCCGATGATTACTTCTTCTTGGCCGGAGCCGCTTTCGGGCAGTCCGATTCCTGATAGCTGGCGGAGCCGACTGAGCGGTTGGTCTTCACCTCAGTGAAGTCGTAACGCATGACCGCGCCCTTGGCCATCAGTTTGCGGAACGATGGGTTGTTGCATACAGAGGCGCCAAGCTGGAAATACACGGCTTTCGGGTCGGCACGCATCTTGTTGGCGTGGCTGCTTTGTACGCTTAGATGATTGATCAGCGTGTTGCCTTCGACGGTGTAGCCCTGATCAAGAATGTCTTCGTTGATCGCCCGTGGAGTACCAACACTGCTTTGTGTGGCGACGTTTTGCAGCTCTCTGTTGAGATTCTGCTCACTCAAGGAAGCAGCCTGAGCGCTGAAGGACGACGCCAGCAAAATGGCAGCGGTGGGAACGATAAGGCGCAGCATGAAACTCTCCTGGTTCAGTGACTGGTGGTTCGACCCGTCACATGACTGTGCGTTCAGTGGCGGCGAATTATAGGGGACGAGGCCTGGACGGTACAGGCTTGCGCCGGTTGCTCTGATAAACTGCCGCCACTTTCTGCCCTGCCGAGTGTTTTTCGTGTCGATTTTCTTCCCCTGCCGGCGTTGCCTGCGATGAACCCTGCAACCCCACGCTTTGCTGCAAACGCAGTAGCCCGCTTGCGCGATGAGCGAGAGGAAGAGGGCATCAAGCCGATTCAGGCCCGAGGCTGGAGGGCACCGCGTTGCCGAGCCTGCCGCGTGATCGAGAGCCACTGCCTGTGCGCCTGGCGCCCGCAAGTCGAGGCCCGCTCTGGCGTGTGCCTGATCATGACCAACAAGGAAGTGTTCAAGCCGAGCAACACCGGTTGGCTGATCGCCGATGTGGTGCGCGACAACCATGCGTTCATCTGGTCGCGTACGGAAGTTGATGAGCAACTGCTGGCGCTGCTGGCCGACCCGCAATGGCAACCCTATCTGGTGTTTCCGGGTGAGTACGTCGAACCCGAGCGTGTCACAAACAGCGTCGATGCCGATAGTTCGAAGCGTCCGCTGTTCATTCTGCTGGATGCCACCTGGACAGAAGCCCGGAAGATTTTCCGCAAAAGCCCCTACTTTGATCGGCTTCCGATCCTGAGCCTGTTGCCCGAGAAGCTATCGCGGTATCGGTTGCGCCGGTCGACCCGCAGCGAGCATTTATGCACGGTCGAAGTGGCGGCGTTGTGTCTCGATCTGGCGGGTGATACCGAGGCTGCGTCGGCACTGGACGCTTATTTCGATGTGTTCAGCCAACATTACCTCGATGCCAAACATCAGCTTGAAATGAATGTTTCAACACCGGCACACGCCGAGCTGATGCCTTTTGTGGAAATCGGCGCCCCTGTCACGTGCTGATTGTCGCCCATACTGCAAAGAACTGTACTGGCCATGCACCTTGACCACCCCGACTTCGCTGGGCATGCTTGGCGCCGATTAGGGCGCGGCCAAAGTTTGATACGCCGTATTCTTTACGTGGATAGCCACGTGATTGGCGTTGAACGTGCCCTGTTGGTACAGCTCCGAGGCTGTACCTCGAGTTGTTTGAAAAACAGGATCATTTGAAAAATGGCCACATACGAAATCCTGATTGCCGATGACCACCCTCTTTTTCGTAGCGCCCTGCATCAAGCGTTGACCCTGGGCCTGGGCCCGGAAGTCCGTCTGGTGGAAGTGGCAAGCATTGCTGAGTTGGAAACCCGTCTGGACGAGAAGTCCGACTGGGATCTGGTGCTGCTGGACCTGAACATGCCGGGGGCCTACGGTTTTTCAGGGCTGGTGCTGTTGCGCGGTCAGTATCCGCAAATTCCGGTGGTCATGGTGTCGGCCCAGGAAGAAGCCTCGATCATGGTCAAGTCTCGTGAATTCGGCGCCAGCGGCTTCATTCCCAAGTCCAGTGATCTGAGCGTCATCCAGAAAGCCGTACGCGCGGTGCTCGATGGTGATGTGTTCTGGCCGCCCCAGGCGTTCGAGGCGGTCAGCGTTTCCGCCGAAGCCAAGGCCGCCAGCGAAGGCCTTGCGAGCCTGACGCCTCAGCAGTTTCGTGTGCTGACCATGGTCTGTGAAGGCTTGTTGAATAAGCAGATTGCCTACGAGCTGAGCGTTTCCGAAGCGACGATCAAGGCGCATGTGACGGCGATTTTTCGGAAGCTGAATGTGCGGACCCGGACCCAGGCGGCGTTGCTTCTGCAACAACTTGAGTCAATTTCTAGCTAACCAGGCGCGGCGCGTTCACGCTTTTTTGACTTTGCTTAATTTAGCTTTCCCACTTCCTTTTTGGTCAGTTGCCTACTTTATGTCACCTTTCAAAGGCCAAACCGGCCTAAAACGCATCCTCAATGCCTCCGGCTATTCGCTGGACGGTCTGCGCGCAGCCTTCACCGGCGAAGCGGCCTTTCGGCAACTGGTGTTGCTCAACGTCATATTGATCCCGCTGTCGTTCTTCCTGAACGTCAGTCGCGTCGAGCAGGCGTTGCTGATTGCAGTCTGCCTGTTGGCGTTGATTGTCGAATTGCTCAATTCGGCAGTGGAAGCGGCCATCGACCGTATTTCCCTTGAGTTGCACCCATTGTCCAAAAACGCCAAGGACATGGGCAGCGCTGCGCAGTTCGTGACGTTGAGCATGATCGCGCTGGTCTGGGCGGTCATCCTGCTTTAAGCGATGGTAGGCAGAACGATCTCGTCGCTGCGCTGAACCCCGGCGGTGAAAGCGCGGCACAGGTCGAGGAATTCACGCATCGCCGACGTCTGATATTTCTGTTTGTGCCAGATGAAATAGAACTGCCGCGCCAGATCCAGATCCGGCGTCTCTACGGGCACCAGGCTGCCGCGGCGGAATGCATCGCGCAGTGCCAGGCGAGAAATGCAGCCAATCCCCAACCCGGACTCCACCGCACGCTTGATCGCTTCGGTGTGTTCCAGTTCCAGCCGGATATTCAGCGAGCTTCGATGGTGACGCATGGCCTGGTCAAAGGTCAGTCGCGTGCCAGAGCCCTGTTCCCGCAGAATCCAGGCTTCGTGGGTCAGCTCTTCCATGGTCGCCGTGCCGCGCTTGGCCAGTGGATGCTGGGGCGCACAGAACACCACCAGTTCATCCTCGACCCAGCTCTGTACTTCGATGTCCGGATGGCTGCAGTCACCTTCGATTAGACCCAGATCAATTTCATAGTGGGCAACCTGCTGCACAATGTTGGCAGTGTTCTGCACGTGCAGCTTCACCTGGCTTTCCGGATGGCGCTGCATGAAGCTGCCGATCAGCAAGGTGGCCAGGTAATTGCCGATGGTCAGGGTCGCGCCGACCGCCAGAGAGCCGAATCCCGACTTGCCATTGAGCAAATCTTCGATTTCTTTGGACTGGTCGAGCAGCGCCACCGCTTGCGGCAGCAGCTGTTTGCCGAGGGCGTTGAGGCTCAGCCGTTTGCCGGCGCGGTCGAACAGCTGACAGCTGGACTGACGCTCTAGCTCGGTGATCGAGGTGCTCGCCGCCGATTGCGAGAGGTTGAGCAGACCCGCAGCACGGGATACGCTTTCCTGCTGGGCGACGGCGACGAATACTTGAAGTTGACGGAGAGTAAATCGCATATCTATATAACCGATAACCCTTATCTTAATAATCCAGTTAACAGATATTGTGGCTGCCATTAGAATGCGATGCAATTGCGCACAGCAGCTCATTTTTCGCAGAGCAGGCGCAGAGCACGCGCAGACAAAATCTCCAGGAGTCCCACGTACATGAGCAACATGAACCACGAGCGTGTCCTCAGTGTTCATCACTGGAACGACACTCTGTTCAGCTTCAAGTGCACCCGCGATCCGGGCCTGCGCTTCGAGAACGGTCAGTTCGTGATGATCGGCCTGCAACAGCCCAACGGCCGGCCGCTCATGCGCGCTTACTCGATTGCCAGCCCGAACTGGGAAGAGCATCTCGAGTTCTTCAGCATCAAGGTGCCTGATGGCCCGCTGACTTCCCAGCTGCAGCATCTGAAGGAAGGCGACGAGATCATCATCAGCAAGAAGCCTACCGGCACGCTTGTGCTGGATGACTTGAAGCCTGGCAAACATTTGTACCTGCTCAGCACCGGTACCGGTCTGGCGCCGTTCATGAGCGTCATCCAGGATCCGGAAACCTACGAGCGTTTCGAAAAAGTGATCCTGTGCCACGGCGTACGGTACGTCAACGAAGTCGCTTACCGCGAGTTCATCACCGAGCACTTGCCGCAGAACGAGTTCTTCGGCGAGGCCCTGAGTGACAAGTTGATCTACTACCCGACCGTGACCCGCGAGCCGTTCGAGAACGAAGGTCGCCTGACCGACCTGATGCGCAGCGGCAAGCTGTTCAGCGACATCGGTCTGCCACCGATCAACCCGCAAGACGACCGCGCCATGCTGTGCGGCAGCCCGAGCATGCTCGACGAGACCAGCGAAGTGTTGAACAGCTTCGGCCTGAAAGTGTCGCCGCGGATGCGCGAGCCGGGTGATTACCTGATCGAGCGAGCGTTCGTCGAGAAGTAAGTACACTGCATCACTGAAAAGCCCCCATTGCCTGTGCAGGCAATGGGGGCTTTTTTATGCCCAATGCAAACCTTGTAGGAGCTGTCGAGTGAAACGAGGCTGCGATCTTTTGATCTTGTTTTTTAAAAGCAACATCAAAAGATCGCAGCCTCGTTTCACTCGACAGCTCCTACAGGTTGGAGGCGGGAATGACTTCGAGGACGCGGATCACACCCGCCTCGGGATAGTGCCAGCGCACGTCCAGGTCCCAGAACTGCGCGCCGTATTCCCGTTCGGGTGTAGGAATCTGGTACGCCGGACGTGGGTCTTGTGCCAGGCATTGCTCGATCAACTCCACCAGCGGTTCTTCGAGGCGCTGAGCATGGCCGTGAGCCTGTTGCAGCGCTGAATCCGTCCACTGCACGGGAATCAGCTGCGGCGCAGCGCTGGCGATGCTGTTGGAGGCTGTTTCGATGATGTCGGCGTAAGGCACGTAGGGTTTGATGTCGAGAATCGGCGTGCCGTCCAGCAGGTCGATGCCGGATATCCACAGGCGATTGGCTTCAACCTTGTCCAGCTTCACCACGGATTGGCCGATGCCATTGGGCCGATGCGTCGCGCGGGTGGCGAACACACCCATGGATTTGTTACCGCCGAGACGAGGAGGGCGGACTTTCAGTCGTGGCTTTTCTTCCAGGGCCTGGTGAAACAGGAACAGCAGCCACACGTGGCTGACCTGTTCCAGACCTTGCACCGCATCGCCCTGATCGAACGGCGCCACCAGTTCCAGCACGCCGCGAGCGGCCGGGGCCAGTTGTGGCTGGCGCGGGATGGCGAACTTCTCCTTGAAACAGGAGCGCACAAAGCCGATGGGGGAAACGCTGTAGGTCATGGTCTGGGGTCGAGGCGGGGTGAGGGTGGGCATGATAACCCGAGCAGCCTCAAGACCGGTGGTGCCTGTTAGTCCGTCATCGCGGGCAAGCCACGCTCCCACATTTGAAATGCATTCCCCTGTGGGAGCGAGCCTGCTCGCGAAGGTCGCGCCGCCGATTTAGAGGCTGAACCCACCATCCAGAGGAATGATATTCCCCGTCATATAAGCCCCGGCCGTACTCGCCAGACTGATCGCCAACGCCGCCATCTCTTCCTCCCGGCCCCAGCGTTTCATTGGAATCAATGCGGTGTCGTCGGCCAACGCCTGCTCATCATTGCCGATGTGCTGCGTCATCTTGCTCGGAAAACGCCCCGGTGCGATGACGTTGACGTTGATGTGCTGGCTCACCAGCTCCCGCGCGAGAATCCGTGACAGTTGATGTAGGGCTGCCTTACTCGGTCCGTAGGCATAAGCCTGTTCGCCGAAGGACGAAATCCCGGCCACTGAACCGATGTTAATGATCCGCGCCGGATTCGCTGGCGAACCGGCCTTACGCAGCAGCGGCAAAAACTGCTGAATGCAGTTGAACACCGAGGTCACGTTCAGATGCATGACCTTTTCCCAGCCCTTGACCGGGTAGCTCTCCAGCGGCGCGCCCCACGTGGTGCCGGCGTTGTTCACCAGAATATCCAGATGAGTGATCTGCTCGCCCAGTCGCGTAGCCAGTTGAAGTACGCCTTCTTCGGTGGCCAGGTTGGCCGCCACTCCGAGGCAACGACCGAATGCGCTCAATTCATCAGCCGTTTGCTGACAGGCTTCGGCATCCCGGGCGCAGACGTATACGGTGGCGCCAGCCTCGACATAAGCCTTGGCGATCATTTTGCCGATACCACGGGTGCCGCCGGTCACCAGAGCGGTGCGGCCTTGCAAGGAAAAGTACGGGTGCATGGCGAATCCTGAGAGCTGAGGGTCAATACACCCTAGTCGTCAGCCGTCGGAAGCGGAGCCACTATTTTTGCGAGGAATGGGAGGCCATTCGGCCTTGTAGGAGCTGTCGAGTGCAACGAGGCTGCGATCTTTTGATCTTGACCTTTTTCGGCCCAACTGAAATTCAAAAGATCGCAGCCTCGTTGCTCTCGACAGCTCCTACAAAGTAGATCCGTCTCGCACGTTATTGCGGACGCACGCGCAGGGTCAGGCCCTTGAGGAAGTTACGCAGCAACTGGTCGCCGCACGGGCGGTAGTTGGTGTGGCCGAACTTGCGGAACAGCGCGCTCAGCTCAGGCTTGGACACCGGGAACTCGGAGGCCTTGAGGATGGCGTGCATGTCGTCTTCTTTCAGTTCGAAGGCCACGCGCAGTTTCTTCAGGATGATGTTGTTGGTCACCGGCACTTCGATCGGCTGCGCAGGACGGCTTTCGTCCTTGCCGCGCTTGAAGATCACCAGGCCATCGAGGAAATGCGCAATGACTTCATCCGGGCAGCGTACGAAGCCTTCCTCGTCTTCCTCCTTCTTGTCGAGGTACGTCACCAGGTCTTCCAGGGTCACGTCCATGCCCCCGAGCTTGATGATCTCGATGACTTTCTTGTCGCTGATGTCGAGCATGTAGCGCACGCTGCGCAGTACGTCGTTATGAATCATGGTGTGCAATCCTGATATTCAGCAGTGGGCGCCGCATAAACAGCGGCGCCAAAATGTGTGGCGGCGTGAAAAGTCTTAGAACTTCTCTTTGCCGGACAGGTAACGCCATTGCCCCAACGGCACTTTGCCGATGGACACGCCGCCAATGCGGATGCGGCGGATGGCGACAACCTTCAGGCCTACGGCCTGGCAGAACAGGGCGATGACGCCCGGTTGTGGGTTCTTCATCGCAAAACGCAGGCGGTTTTCGTTCTGCCAGCTGGCTTTGACCGGCGGCAGTTCCTTGCCTTTGTAGGTCAGGCCGTGGTTCAGGCGGTTGAGGCCGTGAGCCACCATTTCGCCATCAACTTCGACCACATACTCTTGCTCGATCTTGGCGGAGTCGGCAGTGAGTTTGCGCAGGATCTTCCAGTCCTGGGTGAATACCAAAAGACCGCTGGCGTTGGCCTGCAGGTCGGTGCTGGCAGTCAGCCGCAGGAAGTGGCCCTTGAGCGGACGTTTGCTGAAGCGGTGTTCTTCGCTCAAGGTCTCGGCGCTGATCGTTGCCATGGCCGTTTCCGCATCCATGCCCACGGGCACGTTCAGCAGGATGGTCACCGGTTCCGGCGCAGTGGCCTTGGCTTCTGGATCAAGCTCGACTTTCTGGTTCTCGACCTTGAACTGCGGCTCGTCGATGACTTCACCGTCCACGGTGACCCAGCCGCCCTCGATGAACAGCTCAGCCTCCCGACGGGAACAGCCGACGAGTTCGATGAGGCGTTTGGAGAGACGAATCGGGTCAGTCATGACAGGGCCGTAACAAAAAAGGGGTGGGCATTGTACCTGCCTGGCGCCGGTTAATCGCGGGTCCATTTGCGCAGTAAAGCTTTTTGTGGGAGCGAGCCTGCTCGCGAAAGCGGTTTATCAGTCAACATTGATGTGAAACTGATGGCCCCTTCGCGAGCAGGCTCGCTCCCACATTTGTCCTGCGTTGTGTCAGCCATGCCGCGAATGTTGCTGGTTTTGACGCAGGCGCATGTGCAACAGCGGATAGGGCTGGCCCATGCCGTCGACTTCCGAGCGACCGATCACCTCGAAGCCCTGCTTGAAGTAGAACCCCAGCGCCTGCGGGTTCTGCTCGTTGACGTCCAGTTCATCGGCATTCAGGTGTTCCATGGCATAGCGCAGCAACTGCTTGCCCAGGCCCTGGCCGCGGTGAGCCGGGTCGATGAAGAGCATTTCGATCTTGCCCGCTGCGATCCCGGCGAACCCGGTGATGCGCTGGCGCGGGTCTTTGGTGCAGATCAGCATCACCGCATCGAGGTAGCGCGTCAGCACCAGGTTCTTCAGCAGTTCAATGTAGCTGTCCGGCAGAAAGTCATGGGTGGCGCGCACCGAGGCTTCCCAGACCTGAGTGAGTTCTTCGTAGTCGCTCTGTTTCGGCGTGTGGATGACCGAATGTTGGCGCATGGCCGGTTGCCCCTTCTTTTTACTCGCTGTTTCTGTGAATGTTGAGAATCCTTTCCTCACAAAACGATAGCCGTAAAAAAGCCCCGCATCTCGTCAAGAGAGCGGGGCTTTTCGTATTTTTTGCGTTTAGATCTGTTCAGCCCACAGGTCGTATTCGTCGGCGTCGGTCACTTTGCACCAGACTTTATCGCCTGGTTTCAGGTTGCTGCCGTTGTCGATGAACACGTTGCCGTCGATTTCCGGGGCATCGAAGAAGCAGCGGCCAACCGCGCCTTGCTCGTCGACTTCATCGACCAGCACTTCGATTTCACGGCCAACGCGCATTTGCAGACGAGCCGAGCTGATCGCCTGCTGGTGCGCCATGAAGCGATCCCAACGGTCTTGCTTGACGTCGTCCGGCACGATGGCCGCGTCCAGCAGGTTGGCCGGTGCGCCTTCGACCGGCGAATACTGGAAGCAGCCGACGCGATCGAGTTGCGCTTCGGTCAGCCAGTTCAGCAGGTACTGGAAGTCTTCTTCGGTTTCGCCGGGGAAACCGACGATGAAGGTCGAACGGATGATCAGGTCCGGGCAGATTTCGCGCCAGTTCTTGATACGGGCCAGGGTCTTGTCTTCGAAGGCCGGGCGCTTCATCGCTTTGAGGACTTTCGGGCTGGCGTGCTGGAACGGGATGTCCAGGTACGGCAGGATTTTCCCGGCGGCCATCAGCGGAATCAGCTCGTCGACGTGCGGGTACGGGTAAACATAGTGCAGACGAACCCAGACGCCGAGGGTGCTCAGGGCTTCACAGAGTTCGGTCATGCGGGTTTTCACCGGCGCGCCGTTCCAGAAACCGGTGCGGTATTTCACGTCGACGCCGTAGGCGCTGGTGTCTTGCGAGATCACCAGCAGCTCTTTGACACCGGCCTTGACCAGGCGCTGAGCCTCGTCGAGCACGTCACCGACCGGACGGCTGACCAGTTTGCCGCGCATCGACGGGATGATGCAGAAGCTGCAGCTATGGTTGCAGCCTTCGGAAATCTTCAGGTAGGCGTAGTGGCGCGGGGTCAGCTTGATGCCCTGCGGCGGTACCAGGTCGATCAGCGGGTTGTGATCCTGGCGCGGCGGCACGGCGTCGTGCACGGCGTTGACCACTTGCTCGTATTGTTGCGGACCGGTCACGGCCAGCACGCTCGGGTGCACTTTACGAATGTTGCCTTCTTCGACGCCCATGCAGCCGGTCACGATGACCTTGCCGTTTTCCTTGATGGCTTCGCCGATCACTTCCAAAGACTCAGCCTTGGCCGAGTCGATGAAGCCGCAGGTGTTGACCACCACGACGTCAGCGTCCTGATACGTGGACACGACGTCATAGCCTTCCATGCGCAGTTGGGTAAGGATGCGCTCGGAGTCGACCAGTGCTTTGGGGCAACCCAGGGATACGAAGCCAACCTTTGGATTGGCCGGCGCAGGAGTGGTGGACATGTCTAACCTCGGTATTTGTGACGCCTCCAGCCGAAGACGGCAAGGCGACAGACGGGCGCTATGTTGCGCCTCTGGTCAAAAAGTGCGCAATTCTAGCGATGAGAGGCGCACTTGACCAGCTTTATGCAGGGAAATACGACGAGTGCTGGGCTATGCTTCGCGCCTTTACGCTTTACCGATTTTTTACAGTCAACAAAACGTCTGTAACGTGAAGGAAAACGGCGCATGCTGCACGGCAAAGCATAGTGCTTCTTCCAAAGAAGTCCGGTCTGGGTAGTAGGAGTGGTGGATGGGTCAGGCAAGTAGTCAGGCAGCGGGTGCCGAGCATTCTGCGGCAAAGCCGATCGGCATGCTGGTCGCGGCGGTCGGGGTGGTTTATGGCGATATCGGCACAAGCCCGCTGTACACCCTCAAAGAAGTGTTTTCCGGTCACTATGGAGTACCGGTCGACCATGACGGCGTGTTCGGGATTCTGGCGCTGATTTTCTGGTCGCTGATCTGGGTCGTTTCAATCAAATACGTGCTGTTCGTGCTGCGTGCCGACAACCAGGGCGAAGGCGGGATCATGGCCTTGACCGCCCTGGCTCGGCGGGCTGCGGCCGGGCATCCGAAGTTGCGCGCGTTGCTGGTGGTCTGCGGGCTGATCGGCGCGGCGTTGTTCTATGGTGACAGCATGATCACGCCTGCGATCTCTGTGCTCTCGGCGATTGAAGGCCTTGGACTGGCTTTCGAGGGTATAGACCATTGGGTGGTGCCACTGTCGCTGATCGTGCTGGTGGCGCTGTTCCTGATACAACGTCACGGCACCGCGCGGATCGGCATTCTGTTCGGGCCGATCATGGTGACCTGGTTTGTCGTGCTGGGGGCGCTGGGTGTCTACGGCATCATGCAGCACCCGGAAGTGTTGCAAGCGATGAACCCGGTCTGGGGCGTGCGCTTCTTCATCGTGCACCCGGGCATGGGCGTGGCGATCCTCGGCGCGGTGGTGCTGGCACTGACCGGTGCCGAAGCGCTGTACGCCGACATGGGCCACTTCGGTCGCAAGCCGATCGCACGCGCCTGGTTCATCCTCGTGCTGCCGGCGCTGGTGCTGAACTATTTCGGCCAAGGCGCGTTGCTGCTCGGTGATCCGGAAGCCGCTCGCAACCCGTTCTACTTATTAGCTCCGAGTTGGGCGCTGATTCCGTTGGTGGGGTTGTCGACCCTGGCCACGGTCATTGCTTCTCAGGCGGTGATTTCCGGTGCGTTCTCCCTGACTCGTCAGGCGATTCAGCTCGGTTACATACCGCGCATGCACATTCAGCACACCTCCAGTGCCGAACAAGGCCAGATCTACATCGGCGCGGTGAACTGGGCGCTGATGGTCGGCGTCATCCTGTTGGTGCTGGGCTTCGAGTCCTCCGGCGCGCTGGCTGCGGCTTACGGCGTGGCCGTGACGGGCACGATGCTGATGACCACCATCCTGGTGTCGGCGGTGATATTGCTGCTGTGGAAATGGCCTCCGATCCTCGCGGTTCCGCTGTTGCTTGGTTTCCTGGTGGTAGACGGTCTGTACTTCGCGGCCAACGTGCCGAAAATCATTCAGGGCGGGGCGTTCCCGGTGATTGCCGGTATCGTGCTGTTTGTGCTGATGACCACCTGGAAGCGCGGCAAGCAACTGCTGGTCGATCGTCTCGACGAGGGTGGTTTGCCGCTGCCGATCTTCATCAGCAGCATCGCCGTGCAACCGCCGCATCGCGTTCAGGGCACTGCCGTGTTCCTGACGGCGCGGCCGGACGCCGTGCCTCATGCCTTGTTGCACAACCTGCTGCATAACCAGGTGCTGCACGAGCAAGTGGTGCTGCTGACGGTGGTGTACGAAGACATCCCGCGGGTGCCTGCGCAACGGCGTTTCGAGGTTGAATCCCACGGCGAAGGTTTCTTCCGGGTGATCCTGCACTTTGGCTTCGTCGACGAGCCGGATGTGCCTCAAGCGCTGAAGCTGTGTCATCTCGATGAACTGGACTTCAGCCCGATGCGCACCACCTACTTCCTCAGCCGCGAGACGGTCATCGCCTCCAAGCTCGAAGGCATGGCGCGCTGGCGTGAGACGCTGTTCGCCTTCATGTTGCAGAACGCCAACGGCAACCTGCGCTTCTTCAATCTGCCGTTGAACCGGGTGATTGAGCTGGGGACGCAGGTAGAGATGTAAGCCACAACAAAAAGCCCCCGTTGCCATTGCGGTAGCGGGGGCTTTTTTGTGGGCGGCCACTTCACTTCGGTGCAATGAAGATCCCCTGTGGGAGCGAGCTTGCTCGCGAAGGCGAACTGTCAGTCGACATCGATAGTGATTGTTAGTCCGCCATCGCGAGCAAGCTCGCTCCCACAGGGGATGTGCGGTGTTTGCACGTATTCCGTCTCTGCTCCTTTACTTGCTTTCGGGCCGCTATTTTTTAGATTCGGCTTTTGTCCGGGCAGTTGGCGGTGGCGGCGTCAGTACCTTCACTGCATCATCAATCACGGCCTTACTCATTGCCGTCAGGTAATGCGCGGCCCAGTCGTGTCTGTCGGTGTCGCGGGCGTAGGCAGCATCTTTAGTCAGCTCCTTGGCAAGGAACAGAAAATCAGAAGCCATGGCTAGCGCATCGCCGAGGGGGACGTCTCGACTGACACGGAACAGCGCCTGGTTCGAGCAGTAGATGAAGGGGGTGAAGCCGATGGTTTTCAGTTCTGAGGGTGTGGGCGGATCTGTTTTGCTCATTGTTTCGCTCCTTAAAACGAGGAGCTGCCGCATTCGTTACCACACGAATGGGTGGCAGCTGTACGCAGGGTGGTAAACCGGAGGAGCAAAGGAACCGGCAGACCCGAAGGTCTCCCACGCACAGCCGCCATAACACGGGATTACAGACGTAAAAACGCACGAACCGTGATGGGAGCGGTGTTGCACTTTGCCTAACCGGGTTACCACACCCGATCGCTGAATGGTCAGCGACGTCCGGAGAGTATCCCGTCGAAGAAAAGCGCAACAAGGCATCAAAGTGCCCAAACGCAAGATTCGGAGTTTGCCTACAAGGTCGGCGGGCGTCATCCGATATTGCGACACCTTAAGTAAACGAAACTAAACGCGGCGAGAGTATTTACACGTCCTTCGGCTCACTTTTTCTCAGGATGAAAAACGTTGGATGATAAATACGCGCTTTTTGTAGCTTGCTGTATGTCGAATTCGACGCAATACTCTGCGTAGAAATGTGTGTTCAAATTTGCATGATTGTGTAGAGAGGTGAGTATGACGGCATTACTGGAGCGTGCTGACCAAGCGATTTCGGTGACTGCGATGGTCAGGGGGTTTAGTGCGAGGCTAAAGGAGATTTCCAGCCGAGCCACCGAACGACTGGTCATTTTCAAAGACAACCAACCCGCAGCGGTCATTATCAATGTCGATGCGTATCAGGAAATGCTCGACGAGCTTGAGGACCTTCGGGTTGAAGCGGCGGCTCGAGAGCGACTGATCGGTTTTGATCAGGCCAAGGCTGTCAGCCACGACGATATGCGGGCGCGGTACGCCAGGAAAGACTAAAGGAGCTGTGGATGGTTTGGGGCGTTATCTATCATCCGGAGGTTCAGAAGGATCTGGATCTGCTGGGAGCTGTAGCGGCGAACCGCATTCTTGATGTCATCGAAGAGCGGATTATCAATGGTGAGCCAGACAAGAGCGGCATGCCCCTAAGAGCCAGTCTTGCAGGCTGTAGACGGATCCGAACAGGCGACACGCGAATTGTTTATCGAGTCGATGGCAAGGCGATTCAGGTATTGATCGTTGCCGTTGGTGCTCGACGTGACGAAGAGGTCTACGGCGCGGCAGAGCGTCGTCTCTAACCAAAAAGCCCCCGCAACCTTAAGGCTGCGGGGGCTTTTCGTGGGCTGGACTCAGATCACTCTTGAGCCGCCGTCTCCTTCGCTTGACGCTTCTCGATCACATCCACCAACCGCTGCGCCAGTTTCGGGTAGTTCTCGTCGAAGTGATGACCGCCAGGCAATTTCATCGCTTCGCCCACCGCGGTCTTGTCGGTGCAGCCGCTCTCGTCGACTTCCTCTTCACCGTAGATGCACACCACTTTCTCCGGCGGCAGCTTGGCCATTTCCGGGCCGGTGGCGGCTTCTTTGCCGGCGTTGCCGAGCCAGCCTTCGACTTCGATTTCGAAGCTGCCGGTGCGGGCGAAGGCCAGCAGGATAATTGCGTCGACGCGTTGCTGTTCCGATGGCTCCAGGCGGTTGTAGATCGCCGGCAGGACGTCGGCGCCGAACGAGTAACCGGTCAGGATGAAGCGCTTGGTGCCCCATTTCTGCCGGTAATGCTGCATCAGCTCGGCGAGGTCCAGGGCGCTTTGCTCCGGGCTCTTGTGTTGCCAGTAGTAGCGCAGGGTGTCGATGCCGACGACCGGGTAGCCGATCTTCGCCATCTCGCCCGCTACGTCGCGGTCAAGGTCGCGCCAGCCGCCGTCACCGGACAGGAACAGGGTCACAGTGTCCTTGGCTTGGCCGGCGGGCACTTCGACCACCGGGATGTGCAGGCCGCCAGAGGCTTTATCGCCACCCACTAGGATCTTGCGCAGTTCGTTGTTCAGCACTTGCGGCAGGTTGATGTCGTAGTCGCTGATGCTGGTTTCGGCGTTGGGTTGGTCGCGCACGAAGCCGGCGCTGGTGTCGTCCGGGTTGTCGTTCCAGGCCACCAGCCAGTGCCCGTGAGCGGCGCCTTTCGGTAGCAGGTGTGTGCAGCCGGGTTTTTCCAGGGCCAGGTCCACCGAGACGGCTTGAGCCTTGTCGTCCTTCTGCTCGGACAACCAGCGCCACGCCAGCACGGCGCCAGGGCCGATGCCGCTGACCAGGGTCGCCGGGCCTTTGAGTTCTCTCAGGGCCGATTGCAGGGCGCGACTTTGCAGCAGGCAGTCGTTGGGCAGGATCACCTGAACAATCTGCGCCGAGCCGGTGCGGCTCAGTGTCATCAACTGTTTGTTGCTGAGCTTCTGGTCTTCATTGACCGCCACCAGCACCTGGGCGCGTGGCGTGTTGCCGGGGATGACACGGGTCATCGCGGCGCCATCGGCTGGCGTCAGCTGTTCGAGGGTCGGTTCGGGTGCCGGGCGTTTCAGGTACCAGTAACCGCCACCGAGAATCAGAGCCAGCACTACCAGTGTGGCCAGTACGTACCGCAAGGAGCGTTGAATCATCAGCGTTTCACCAATCCAGTCAAGCCGCCCGCAATCAGGGCGGCAGTGTCGGCCAGGGCAACCAGCGGATCGAGTCCGGCGGGCACGGCCATATAACGGGGTTCCCAGTCAGGCTGGAATTTGTCTTTGAAGCGGCGCAAGCCTTGGAAGTTGTAGAGCTGCTCACCACGGCGGAAAACCATCGAGCCCAGGCGCTGGGTCAGTGGTGCACCACGACGGGGTTGCAACCCCGACAACGGCACCATGCCCAGGCTGAAGCGCGCGTATCCATGATTTTTATAATGTTGGATCAGGCCGACCATCATGAACTCCATGGTCAACTTGGGCGCGTCCGGGTGCGCGCGCATCAAGTCGAGACTGGCCAGGTCATGGCCGTAGGTCTCGAGCAGGTTGGCAAATGCCACTGGACGCCCTTCGAAACGAATCACCGCGACGCGGAAATGCTTGAGGTAGTCATCACTGAAGCGGCCGAGCGAGAAACCTTTCTCGCGCACGTTCTTGCCGGTCAGCCAGGCATCGGAAATCACCTTGAGCTCATCCATCGGCGCTTGCCCCGGATCAAAGATCTCCAGCGACAGGCCATCGCGAGTACCGCGGTTCCAGGTGTAGCGCAGGTCTTTCATCTCTTTGCCTTTGGCCTCGAGATCAAAGCGAAGCAGATCGACCCGGGCTTCTTCGCCGAGTTTGATCGCGGTCAGGCCAATGTCCATGTAGTACGGCAGGTTCTCGGCGCGCACTTGATAGAACACAGGACGGGCGTGGTGGATGTCGCAAAGGTCGCGGAACTGCCAGATCATTTCCGCCCGTTGCTGGGTCGGGCCGATCGGGTCATACAAGGCCACCAGGCTACGACCACGGCGGGCGTACATCAGGAACGCCTCGTCGTTGGGGTGAAACAGCAGCGCCTTGTCACCGGTCAGGGCCAGGCCGCCATCCGGTTGGGCGGAGGCCATGAGGATCTTTACCGCGCGGTCCAGCTCATCAGGCGTCGGCGGATGGATCACCGGGCGTGCGGTGCGCAACAGCCAGGTCAGGGACACCACCACCAGCAGCACGGCGGCGCCAAGCAGCGAGCGCAAGCCACGCGGGGCATCGGCGTCGAGGGTGAACTGCCACCAGAGCTGATGGCTGTACGGGACGTCCTGATAGGCGAACAGCAACAGCCAGATCGACGCACCGAGTACGCACAGGCTCGCCACCAGATACAGCGGCGAGAACGGCACCTCGGTCAGACGGCTGGGGCGATAGAACGAGCTGCGGAAAACCCCCAGCAAGCTCGCAGTCAGCGTCAGCAAGCAGGCTTCTTCCCAGTCGAAGCCCTTGAGCAGAGAGAGCAGGGCAGCGACCAGCAACAAGATGGTGGTCAGCATCCAGGCGGCCGACAGTCGGCGGCGCAGCCCTTGAGCCAGCAGCAAGCAAAGCACACCGATCAGGCTGGCACCGAAGTGCGAGGCGTCGACCAGTCGATGCGGGATCAGAAAGCCGATGTGCTCCAGGCGTGTGTCGATTTCCGGGGTGGCACCGGAGAACAGCAGCACCACGCCGGACAGAAAGACCAGCACCGCCAGAATCGGCGCGGCCAGGCCCGACGCCACCCTTAAGGACTGACGCGATTGAAACAGGCGCTGACCTTCGTTGATCAGCAGGAATACACAGGCCACCAGCAACGGCAGTACCACGTAGATCAGACGATAGAGCAGCAGGGCGGCAGCGAGTGGCGCGGCACCGAGTTTGTCGGAGAAGGCAGCCAGCAGAATCGCTTCGAATACTCCGACCCCGCCGGGAACGTGGCTGAGCACACCGGCGGCCAGTGCCAGCAGGTACACCAGCAGGAACGCGCCGAAGGGCGGTGCTTCAGGCAGCAACAGATAGAGCACGGTCGCCGCGGCGGCTACGTCCAGGGCAGTGATGATCAGTTGCAGAAACGTCAGGCGACGGCCCGGCAGGCGCAAGGTGCGGCGTCCGACCTTGACCAGCAGGTTGTCCGGGTAAGGTTGCTCTGGCAGGCGACGGCGGTAGATGCCGATGGCCAGTACCGTGAACAACAGCAAAACGGCCACGGCGATTGCACCCAGCAAGTTCTCGGACAGACCCAGGGCGGCAGAGGCGCCAGGCAGGTTGCTGAGGGTGGCGAGGGCGGCCAGTGGGGGCAGGGCGCAGCCGAGCGAGAGGCTGGCGAACAGCGTCATGTGCGCGACTTCAGAAGCGCCCAGACCATGACGTGCATATAAACGGTAGCGAACCGAGCCCCCCGAGAGCATCGAAAGGCCAATGGCATTGCCGATGGCGAATGCGGTGAACCCACCCAGGGCCAGGATTCGTGGCGCCAGATTCACGCCCGCGTAGCGGCTGGCTGACCATTCGTAGCCCAGCAGGATAATGAACCCGACCAAGGTCGCGCCCAGCGCGCCCAATAAAGCCGGTTTCGGAACGTCGAGAATCGAGTCGTGCAGAGCGTACAGATCGAGTTCGCTCAGCAGGTGGCGACAGGCAATCAGCGCGATAGCGAACAACAGTAAAGTGACTGCCAGGCCGATGGGCTGGCGGTATTTGCTGATTCGATCAAGCAAGCGCAGACGCTCGGCCTTGATCGGTTGTGTCGCTGTGACGGTGTCTTGTGGATCAGACGAGTTGGCGCGCATCAATCACCTCTTGGATTGTGCGCGACAGGATGGGGGTATCCAGCCAAGTTACCAATCCCTGTAGAAAAAAATAATCACAAATATTAACGCCTCTCACCGGGTATCGGCGATGGTACGTCATCAGTCGTAGAGGGTTCTGTCTGGGGCTCAGCATAGTCAGGGCTCAGAGCATTGGGGATCCCGAACGGCTCGCTACACAGTGGCAGATCATTGTTGCGAAAGGACTTTTTCAACAGATACAAAAAAGGCCACTCTTTCGAGTAGCCTTTTTTGATGTTTGGTTGCGGGAGCCGGATTTGAACCGACGACCTTCGGGTTATGAGCCCGACGAGC